>CAJJZO010000123.1 GCA_905197585.1 uncultured Collinsella sp. | reverse complement strand
TCCATGATGGCCTCGCGCAGGCCACAAAGCACGAGCAGCAAGATGACGATACCCTCGAGGAAGATGACGCTCATGGCCACGTGCCAGTCACCGCCGCAGACGGTGGTGGTGATTCCAGCGATCATCGCGTTGACGCCTAAGCCCGACGCGCAGGCGAGCGGGCGGTTAGCGAAGATGCCCATGCAGATGGTCATGATGCCGGCGCCCAGGCAGGTGGCGCAGGCGAGCGCTCCCGCATCGATGCCAGCGCCCGAGAGCACCGCGGGGTTGACGGCGATGATGTAGGCCATCGCCAGGAATGTTGTCAGTCCAGCGCGGAGTTCGGTCCCGATTGTGGACTTGCGCTCACTGACGTGAAATAGTTCGTCCATGCATACCCTTTCCTTGTTCGGCCCCGAGTTTAGGCCGATTGACACGAACTCACCCACTATATCGCCTTTGTGAAGTTGGTGTTCCTCGCATGTTGATGTTCGGCGGTTTGTAACGGACGGGCGGTATCTTTCGCATGAAATTGTGTAGGTACCGTATACTTAAGCGGTTACAACGACCCCTATGGAGGAACGTATGATTAAAGAGCTCTGCCGCGACGAGGCTATCCTGTCTCAGCGTTGCGAGGCTGCGACTGTCGAGGACGAGTCGGTTGCTCAGGACCTGATCGATACCATCAAGTCGCTCGACGATGCCGGCTGCTTGGCCGCTAACCAGATTGGCGTTACCAAGAAGGTTTGCGTCTACCTGGACGATGCCGGCGAGCCCCACGTGCTCTACAACCCCCGTCTGGTGTTTGGCCTGGGCGCCAGCAAGATGGAGGAGAGCTGCCTGACGCACGAGGAGGTCACCAAGTCCACGCGCTATATCAAGTGCAAGGTCGCTTATGACGTGATCGTCGACGGCAAGATGCGCGAGCGCAAGCAGGACTTTGTGGGCTTCGAGGCGCAGATGATTCAACACATGATTGACCACTGTCTAGGAAAGTTGGTCTAAGGGGACCAAAGCACCGCACTTCGTCTCTTTTGGTCCGGGCGTGACATTGTTGTCATGTCCGGGCTTTTGTGTTTAGCGCCTTTTTGTTTGGTGACAATAACCTTAGCAGGAACGTAAAGCTAGGAGGCGCTATGTGTACGAGCATTCGATTTACCGATAATTCTGGCCACATGTATCTAGGCCGCAACCTCGACTGGAGCTTTGACTACGGCCAACAGGTTCGCGTGATGCCGCGCGGGTTCCACATTCCGTATTCGTTTATCGACGATGCGTCGGCGGCGCACGCGGTAATCGGCATGTGCATCGATTACGAGAACTACCCTATGTTTTTCGACTGCGGTAACGATGCGGGTCTGGCTGTGGCGGGGCTCAACTTCCCCGGCTATGCCGAGTATGCCGATGGCCCTGTCGACGGCAAGAACAATATCGCGGCCTATGAGTTTCCCCTGTGGGTGGCAGCGACGTTCTCGACGGTCGATGAGGTCGAGGCCGCGCTGCGCGACACGGTGATTGTCGCCAAATCTGCCGGAGAGGGGCTGGGCGTGTCACTGCTCCATTGGATTATCGGCGACAGCCAACGCAGCATCGTGGTCGAGATGATGGCTGACGGCCTGCATGTATACGACAATCCGGTCGACACCCTTGCCAATCAGCCGACTTTCCCGTGGCACATGGAAAACCTGCGCACCTATATCACGGCCACAAGCGATTTTCCGCAGACGGCGACATGGCGTGGCGCCGAGCTTAAGCCCTATGGAGCCGGTGCCGGCATGCGCGGCATTCCGGGCGATTGCTATTCGCCGAGCCGTTTTGTAAAGGCGGCGTACCTCAATGCCAATTACCCACAAAAGGAGAGCGAGACCGAAAACGTCGTTCGCATGTTCCGCTCGCTCGAGGGCGTGGTGATGATCGAGGGAGCGTCCAGGATGGGCGATGGCAAGTTCGAGAAGACTATCTACACCGGATGCTTTAGCGCGCGCACGGGCAATTATTACTACGCGATGTATGGGGATCCGTCGATTCGCTACGTGAGCCTGATGGATGCCGAGGGCGCGAGCCCCGATAGGCTCGTGGTTCCCGAGCCGCGTCGTTCGTAGCTCACTGGTCCGTTGCGATATAAAACGGCCTCGCACCTCTTATGAGATGCGAGGCCGTTGTCGTCAATGGCTGGTGGCGTGTTAGAAGTTGGCGTCGTTGAACTGGGTGCTCTCGAGTCCGTCGAGTTGCTGTTCGGGCGTATCGGCGACGCTCTCGAGCAGCTCGGTGGGATCGACGTTCATGCTCTTGCCGGCCTCGTTGCCGTTGACCAAGTCGTCCGAGAAGATGTCGACCTCCATTTCCTCGGCCTCTTCGATCTGAACTTCGAGCGGCACCTGGGTGCGCACGAGCTTAACGGCCGGGCGCATGCGGGCAAACAGCGGCACGTACTCGATGATGATGGCAGAGTTCTCGAGACCGTACCAGCGCGCCGGGCTTCCGCAAGCGCGGCGGACGGCGTACTTGATGGCCATCACGCGGTGGTCATTGCGGTTGATGTCCGTTTCGGGGGCAAGCATCTTGCGCAGCATACAAAAGCGGAAATCGCCCACGTTGCCGCGCGTCTCGTAGATGGAGTAGGTGTGATGTTGCGGCGGCAGCTCGCCCGATGCCATCAGGTCGCCAACGATCTGACGCAGATAGGCGTTGACGCGCTGGTTGACCTTAAAGCCCAGGTCCAGGCGCACGCGGAACAAAAAGTCCGTGCCAAAGGTCTCGACGGAATACTCGTGCGTATAGGGTTCGTCGGTAACGTGCACGTTGATGAACCAATATGCCTTGGCGCGCTTGGGGTGCTTGTCCAGGATGGAATAGAGCACGTCGCGGTCGAGTGTGAGCGGGTCGGGGCTGTTGGTGAGAAATACCAGATTGTCGGCGAGCACGGGATAGGTCTCGTCGTTGCGCAGGCGGTTGAGCTGATCGATGTACTTGGAGACGGGCAGCAGGATCGTCTGCGTGCGCTCGATGGCGGTGCCGCGGCGCCACACATACATAAGGCCAAACAGCAGCGCGGCCAGGAAGATCATGACGTAGCCGCCGTCAAAGAACATGGTGAGGCATGAAGCGAAGAAGCACAGCTCAATGGCGCCAAAAAGCAGGGCGAAGACGCAGGCGCTCAGTCTGTGCTTGAGAATGCCGACGATATAGCTCGTCAAAAGCGTCGTGGTCATAAGCATGGTCACGGTAATGGCGAGGCCATAGGCGCTCTCCATGCGCTCGGAGTTCTGGAACAGCAGCACGATGAAGATGCAGCCGACCCACATGATGTTGTTGACGAGCGGAATATAGAGCTGACCCTTGGTGTCGCTGGGGTAGTGGATGCGCAGGTGCGGCATAAGGTTGAGGCGCGTGGCCTCGGATACCAGCGAGAACGAGCCGGTGATGAGCGCCTGCGAGGCAATGATGGCCGCCACGGCCGAAAGCACGATGGCAAAGGGGCGCAGGGGCTCAGGGAGCATCATATAGAACGGGTTGACGATATCCATCGCGAGCATCTGGGGGTTGGAGTTATTGGCGAGTAGCCAAGCTCCCTGACCCAGATAGTTGAGGATAAGGGCCGCCTTAACAAATGGCCAGGATGCATAGATGTTTACCTTGCCCACGTGGCCCATGTCTGAATAGAGCGCCTCGGCGCCGGTCGTCGACAGGAAGACGAAGCCGAGCACCATGATGCCCGAGTGGTTGATGGGCGAGAACAGGAACATAATGCCGCGGATGGGGTTGAGCGCGCGCAAGATGGACAGGTTGCCGAGCATGTTGAACAGACCGGCGCCTGCCAGGAACAGGAACCACAGCGTCATGAGCGGACCGAACAGCTTGCCGATTGACGAGGTGCCAGCGCGCTGCATGGCAAACAGGCCGCAGATAATGATGATGGTAATAATGATGACGTTAGTTTGCCCGTCACCCAACAGCGCGTGGCCCCACTCGATGGTGCGCAGACCCTCGATGGCTGTGGTGACCGTGACAGCGGGGGTGAGGATGCCGTCGGCGAGTAGCGCCGCACCGCCGATCATGGCGGGGAGAATCAGCCACGGTGCCACCTTGCGCACCAGGCTAAACAGGGCGAAGATGCCGCCTTCGTTGTGGTTGTCGGCCTTCATGGCGATTACCACGTACTTGACCGTGGTCACGAGCGTCATGGTCCAGATGACGAGCGAAAGCGCGCCCAGGATCATGTCCTCGCTGACGGTACCGATGCCGCCGTTGTTGGCGACGATTGATTTCATGGTGTACATGGGGCTCGTGCCGATGTCGCCATAGACGACGCCGAGCGTTACGAGCAGCATGCCAGCGGAGAGGGGGATGGCTCCGTGCCCGCCTTGACCACGCTGGTCTTGGGGGCTTGCCTCCAGTTTGTTGTGTGCCACGTGGACTCCCTTTGACATCCGGTTATCTGTCTAGGACAGATAATCTTTATGCCGTCTTTATACATACAAGAGCAGTTTGGCACATCAGGTTATTTTAGACAATAATCCCCAGCTGGGGATTATTTATGTACGTAGGTAGCATTTCAAAACAGGGGCTTTTAAGCACGTGCTGTCTGGGCTATGCCAGCCTTGGCGCTTGCGCGCTTGCCGGCGAGTTCGCAAAAAATCGCGCCGCCGATGATAAGCGCGGCGCCCATCAGGCGGACCGGTGTTATGGTTTCGCCCAAAAGGACGGCCGAGAACACGACGGCCGAAAGCGGCTCGAGGTAGCCGACGCCGGCGACGGTCTGCACGGGCAGTTTGGCGACGGAACTAATGTAGAGCTGGCAGCCGATGTCGGTGTTGACGACGCCGAGCATGACGACGGCGCGCCAATCAATACTGGCGGCGACGCCGGCGGGCAGGAATGAGGGAGCACCCTGCGTGATGAGCGTGAGGACCAGCGCGGTCACAAAGGCGGCGCTCACCTGGAGCGTGGAGTTCTCGAGGCCTTCGATGTGTGGCGCGCCCTTGCTGGCGATGACCATCAATGCGTAGCAGAAGGCCGAGACGATGCCGCAAGCGATACCCGCAATGGGCATATTGCCGCCCAGACCTTGTGCAGCGATGAGGAAGGCGCCGCAGGCGACGGCGATAAACCCGGCGATTTTGCCGCCGGTCAGCTTTTCGCCAAAGATGAGCGGGGAGAGCGCCATAACGATGATGGGACCGCAGTAATACAGCAGCGAGGATATGCCGACGCCGATCGTCTGGTAGGCGCGGAACAGAAAAATCCAGCTGGTGCCCAGCGCGGCTCCCGAGAGGAGGAGGGCCGCGGCTTCGCGGGGGCGAGATGGCGCCTGCAACTTATGGCGTTGGGTGATGGCGAGGATGGTGACAAGCGAGAGTGCGCCCAAAAACGTGCGTAGTAGCACGATATCGGAGCTCGGCAGCGCGATGGCGGCGGCGATGATGCCGTTGGAGCCAAACAATAGCAATGCTGCTAAGTACGTAAACAGTCCGTTGTTCATGCGCTGACATCCCCTCTATATCCGAGCATGTTCACTATGGGTGAACTGGCTTTAGAAGAAAAGCGAATATAATGCATGGATGACATGACAAATACTCATGTAAGGGCGGGGACGTGCCGTGGAGACCAATATCCAAAAGATGCAAGTGCTGCTCGAGACGGTGCGTGCCGGCAGCTTTACGCGTGCTGCA
>CAJJZO010000122.1 GCA_905197585.1 uncultured Collinsella sp. | reverse complement strand
TGCCGAGGGCGAATCCGAGGGTTTGGGTCGCAGGGTCTATAAGGACCTGATGAACGGCGTTTCGCACATGCTCCCCTTTGTTGTTGGCGGCGGCATCCTCATGGCGCTTTCGTTCTTGCTGGACCAGGCGGGGTTGGGCACGAGCGCATACGGCCACAGCACTCCGGTCGCGGCCTTCTTTAACCTTGCGGGCAACCAGGCGTTCAACTTTATGCTCCCCATCCTTGCGGGCTATATTGCCATGTCCATTGCTGACCGTCCGGGCTTGGCCGCGGGCTTTGTGGGTGGCTGGATTGCAAAGCAGGGCTTTACGTTGGGCTATCTCACCACGGCAATGGATGCCGATGCCCAGACTCAGCTTGTCTCTGCTGGCTTTTTGGGCGCGCTGCTGGTCGGTTTTGCCGCCGGCATTATCGTCAATGCGCTCAAGAAGGCCGCAAGCGTGCTACCCGAGTCGCTCGACGGTATCAAGCCCATGCTCATCTACCCCGTGCTGGGCATTCTCTTTACGAGTCTCTTTATGATGGCCGTTAACCCGATTATGGGCGTTATCAACACCGCCATTAGCGGCGCGCTCAACGGTCTTTCGGGCACGAGCATCGTTCTTTTGGGCATTATCTGCGCCGGCATGCAGGCGACCGACATGGGTGGTCCCATCAACAAGGCCGCATATGTCTTTGGCACCGCGGCCCTTGCCGAGCAAACGCTGCAGGGCAATATGATCATGGCTGCCGTCATGGCGGGCGGTATGGTACCGCCGCTGGTCATCGCGCTCTCCACGACGTTCTTTAAGAACCGCTGGACCGAGGCCGATCGCAAGGCAGGCCTGGTGAACTACATCATGGGTCTGTCGTTTATCACCGAGGGTGCCATTCCCTTTGCCGCGGCCGATCCGCTTCGCGTGTTGCCCGCCTGCATCCTGGGATCTGCGACCGCCGGCGGTCTGTCGATGCTCTTTGGTTGCGCGAGCCCCGCTCCGCACGGTGGCGCCTGGGTTATCGCGGTCATCACGAACCCGGTGCAGTACCTGTTGGCCCTTGCTATCGGCGCTGTGGTCGGCTGCTTGGTTCTGAGCTTCCTTAAGAAGCCTCTCGACAAGGCTACCGAGTAGCGGGAGCGGAAGGGTCTTGCCAATGGAAAGGCGGTAACGTCCACCAGGGACGTTACCGCCTTTTGCTGTTTGGGGATTTGTCTCGATCTGTAACAGGAAGAGAGGGATATGGGTTCCAGATGTTACAAGCTGAGATGTTTTTCCTGGTGGTCCCATAACGTCTCAATCTGTAACAGGAAGGTCAAAATGCGGGCTCCAGATGTTACAGATCGAGATGATTTCTCCGGTGGGATCCGAATATCTCAATCTGTAACATCTTGGGCCGATTTTGACGAGTTATTGTTACAGATTGAGATTTTCCCTTGAGGGGGATTCGAATGTCTCGATCTGTAACGGATAGACCGGAAAATGGGTTCTAACTGTTACAGATCGAGACGTTTTGGGATCGCGGCTGAGCCATTGCGGCAAAACCACCACGAAGGTGCCTGCCCTTTTTGGCAGGTTTTAGGGCTCCCAGGGGCAGGGGGCTTCGATGTGGATGGGCTCGCCGGTTACGGGATGCGTAAAGGACACGCTGTGGGCATGGAGCATCAGGCCGCAGGGACGCGGCGTGCCGTAGAGCTCGTCGCCCACCAGGGGATGACGCTCACTCGCCAGGTGCACGCGGATCTGGTGTTTGCGGCCGGTGAGCAGCTCGACATCGATATACGAACGCGTGGGCAGGCCTCGGCGGCTCTTAAGGCGCTTGAGCACCTTCACGCGCGTTTGAGACGGCTTGCCGCTGGCGCCGACGCGCATCTTTCGGCTGTCGTGACGGTCGCGGGCGATGGGCTTGTCGATGAGCTTTTCGTTCCAGTCGATCTTGCCCTCGGCGAGCGCCAGGTAGTGCTTTTCGAAAGCGTGGTCGATCACCATCTGGTCAAAGGCGGGCTGCGTCTGCTTGTCGAGCGAGAACAGCACCACGCCGGTGGTGTCGCGGTCCAGGCGGTTGAGCGGCTGCATGTCGGTCGCGGCAAAGCCGTCGCCCATCGCCAGCAGCAGGTCGCTGGCGTAGTCGGTGAGCGTGCGCTCGCCGGTGCCGTCGCCGTGGACGATCATGCCGGCGGGCTTGTCGATGGCCATGAGCCAGGCGTCGCAGTAGAGGACTTGAGGTTCTTCGTTCACGTGTAAGCCTTTCGGTTAGCTGATTCCCACAAACATGCAGCCCGAGGTCGCCCCGCGTAGGCGGGCGGCGGGCTTGCGGCCGGCCTGCGCTGCCTCGACGGCACGACGGACGCGGGCGACGGCACGGCCCACCTCATCCGTCTCGAGCAGCGTTCCGTCCACCATGAGGCGACGCACGCCGGCGTCGAGCAGCTGAGGAACCTGCGGCGTGAGGTCGATGGGGTAGGCATCGTACAGGCGAGAGCGGCCGTGGATGTCGGTGCGGACGGGCATGACCTTTCCGTCGATATTCTTGAGCGAGAGCTTGCGGGCACGCAGGCGGCAGTTGGCACAATCGTGGATGCAGCCATTGGCAACCTGCAGAATGCAATGCTCGCTTGTCATGACGCGCGGGCGGCCAAAGACGGTGATGCCCAGAGCAGCGGGCGCGGCGGCGCCGAGCGAGACAATCTCGTCGAGCGTGATCTCGGGCGAGAGCCAAAACGCACCGGCGCCGCGCTCGGCAAGCGCCTCCATGCAGGGCGTGTTGTGCACCGGCAGGCAAGAGCGAATCTCGGCTGTGGCGCCGGCATGCGCGGCTACGGCGAGCTCGGAGATATTGCCGACGGCGACGGTGGCTCCAGCATTGATCCAGGGATCGACGCGCTCGTGGTCGACGGCGCGGCAGACCTCGTCGAGTACAGGCACGATACCCTGCCCAAATGCATCGGCGGGGGAGAGCTCGGCCGCATCGAGCGTGTCGGTGGTCATGTAGATGCGCGTTGCACCCTCGGCGCGAGCGGCCTCGGCGGCCTCGAGCGAGGTGACGGTGGCGCAGATCTGCGACTCATCGCGGTAGTGCTCGGGCGCGGGGCGGGAATCACTGGTTACAATCGCCGGCAACTCGAGCGTTTTCGCACGCTCCTCGTACGGTGCCAGAATGGCCTCCTCGAGCGCTTTACAGGCGGCGGCGCGCACCTTGTGCACGGCGGAGAAGCCCATACCGCAGCCGGCGTCGAGCGAAATGTCAAAGCTTGCTGCCTCAAAGGGCGAGGAGCCCATGCGGCCTACATGCTCCACCAGATCGGACGCCTCGACCGCACGGGTCTTGGCGGCCTCGACGGTAAAGCCCGTGGCCGTTGCCGCAAGCGAAGGGTTGTCACAGCAGGTGAGTGTGACAGTAAACGGCTCGCCCAGACGCGCCATGACGGACACATCAACAGCTCGGCGGCGCAGCACATCGCGTTTGAGCGCGGCGCCGGCGGCATCGATGGCGCGCTGGCTGCGGATGACGCGCACGCGGCAGCCCTCGGGCATGCTGCGGGGCACGCGACACTCGATGATGTCACCGGCGGCGGCATCATCGGTAGCGATAGTGGTTAGGAACTGGTCGAACTCGTCATCGTGGCGAAGTTCCAACAAGTCGCCCTTGCCCACGGGTTCAAACAGCTCAATGCGGGCGATGGCGGCGCGGCGACGGCGGTCGTCGGGCTTGAGGCCACGCACATCGCGGTTGGCCGGGCGGCTGCCCAGCACCGTGCCCACGATCTGGCCGCGGTTGTTGGAGCGCTCGTAGCTCATCATCTCGTCGCCCGAGGTGCCGTCCTGATAGGCGTGCGTAAAGTCGCGGTTAAAGCAACGCTTGAGCTGGCGCTGGCGGGCGGCTTCCTCGTCCTTGGCAACGGCGACCCCTGCCAGCATGTCATCAATTTCGGGACGATACACATCAACGATGGAGTACACGTAATCGGGCGCCTTCATGCGGCCCTCGAGCTTGAGAGACGCGGCGCCGGCATCATACAGACGGCGAACAAGCTGTGAGGTGTTGGTGTCACGCGGGCATAGAGCGCGCTCGCGACCGGCAGGGGAGAGCGTGCGGCCGTTCTCGTCGATCAGCTCGTAAGGCAGGCGACAGGGCTGAGCGCACATGCCGCGGTTGGCCGAGCGGCCCGCCATGGCAAAGCTCGAGAGCAGGCACAGGCCCGAGTAGCAAAAGCAGATGGCACCGTGGCTAAAGACTTCAAGGTCCACATCGGGCGCGGCATCGTGAATGGCGGCAATCTCGTCGATGGAAAGCTCGCGCGAGAGGGTTACGCGGTCGGCGCCCTGCTCGCGGCACCAGATAGCCCCGCGGTCGTCATGGATGTTCGCCTGGGTCGAGATATGTGTCTCGATGCCGGGCATCGTGCGCTTGACCTCAAAGAACAGGCCCCAGTCTTGGATGATGAAGGCGTCGGCGCCCAGCGTGGAGCAACGATGGATGAGTTGCAGCGCATCGCCCATCTCGGACTGCTTGATGACGATGTTGACCGTGACGTAGACGCGCGACCCGGCCAGGTGTGCAGCACGGCAGGCTTGCTCAAAGGCCTCGTCGGTAAAGTTGGTGGCCTTGCGGCGGGCGTTGAAGCTGCCCATGCCGCAGTAGATGGCGTCTGCCCCGGCGGCGAGTGCGGCGGCAAAGGGCTCGGGCCCTCCGGCGGGCGCCAAAAGCTCGGGTCTGCGGTTGGTGGTTCGATTGGCGGTTGCGGTCATATCCTGCCTTTCAAAATGCTCAGATATTCAAAAGTATAGTGGTGCTGTTGCGGCGGACGAGCCCTGTGGCCCAAGCAGGATAAAGTCTTCAGCAGCCCTTGCAGCAAAAAGGATCCGTTTCCCTCCGTCCCCTATGGATCACCTGATCCGATGGGGACGGAGGGAAACGGATCCTTTTGAGCTTCACCGTTCGGTCGTGCCGTTCAGCGGTCGATAGGCGCCGTTGGGCGATAAAATATTCTCGCAACGTGATAATAATCTTGCATCGCGCGGAAACCTTGAGTACTATCCCAAATCAAGCGCGGTGTTCAGACCGAACTGTGCCTCCCGGTGTGAACACCGCGCTCACGCTCTCTCAATTGATCGTAAGGAGATAAACATGAGCAAGACCGTCGTGTCTTCCGATAACGCACCTGCAGCCATCGGCCCGTATTCCCCCGGCATCCAGACCGGCAACATGGTGTTCCTGTCCGGCCAGCTGGGCATCGACCCCGCAACCGGCAAGATGCCCGAGGGCGTCGAGGCCCAGGCTAAGCAGTCCCTTGCTAACGTCGAGGCCCTGCTGACCGCTGCCGGCGCCACCTTTGCCGATGTCGTCAAGACCACGGTCTACCTGGCCGACATCGCCGACTTCGCTGCCGTGAACGAGATCTACGCCTCCAAGTTCGAGGCTCCGTTCCCCGCGCGCAGCGCTTTCCAGGTTGCCGCCCTTCCGGCCGGCGGTCTGGTCGAGATCGAGGTCGTCGCCGCTCTCTAAGGTGTTGACAACAACTAAACATGACATGCAAAAAGACCCTGCAGTGCGTGTGAACTGCAGGGTTCTTTTGTCACGTGACGGATCGCTTGCGGAGCCACCAAGGGCAGTGGTTTTTTGGGGGGGGGGGGGTTTTGGGGGCCGGGTGCGGGGGGGGGTTTTTTTTGGGGGGG
>CAJJZO010000121.1 GCA_905197585.1 uncultured Collinsella sp. | reverse complement strand
GAGACATCACACACGGTGGGGCTCGCGCTCGAGGGAGGCGGCTACCGCGGTATGTATACGGCGGGCGTGCTCGACGTTTGGATGGAGCACGGTTTGACCTGCGATCATATGGTGGGTGTCTCGGCGGGCGCGGCGTTTGGCTACAACTTTAAATCGCGCCAGATTGGCCGCGCCATCCGCTACAACAAAGCCTATTGTGCCGACAAGCGCTATGCGGGAGTAGCAAGCTGGCTGCGGACCGGCGATATGTTCAATGCCGATTTTGCCTATCACGAGGTGCCTATCGAGCGCGATCCCATCGACTTGGAGGCGTACCGCGCCTGCCCCATGCGATTTACGTGCGTGTGTACCGATATCGAGACGGGCAAGGCCGTCTATCACGACCTGCCGTATGGCGATGAGCGCGATATCGAGTGGATCCGGGCGTCGTCTGCTATTCCTGTGGCGACGCGTCCCGTTGCTATTGACGGGCATAAGTATCTGGATGGTGGCGTGGCTGACTCTATTCCCAGCGCATGGCTGTTTGCGCAGGGGTATGACCGTAACATCGTGGTGCTGACGCAGCCGGCGGGCTTTGTGAAGCAGCCCAACAGCGTGATGCCCATGCTGCGGCGCGCGTTCCGTCACTACCCGGAGTTTGTCGCAGCGCTTGAGCATCGGCATGAGGTCTACAATGCCACGCTCGATGACCTGGCACGTCGCGAGGCTGCCGGCGAAATCTTTGTGGTGCGGCCAAGCGAATCGGTGAAGGTGCCGTCGCTGTGCCGCGAACCGGATGAGCTCGAGCGCATCTACCAAGTCGGCCGTCGCGATGCGGGGGCAACCTTGCCCGCGCTGGAAGCGTATCTGGCGGGATAAGGGTCGCATATGGAAAGCGCATCCCGGAATGGAGGTCCAAACTGGGATGCGCTTTCCGTTGCTGAAGATATGAGGCTGCGGAGCAGCTGCCCGGCATGCGTTTACGCCTGCTGCCAGGTGTCGACGAGCTCCTTTGCCGCGGCGTAGGGGTCGTCGGCGCTGCAGACGGCGCTTACCACAAAGAAGCCGTCGACGCCGGTGGCCTTGAGCTGCGGCAGGTCGGCCTTTTTGACGCCGCCGCCCACCACGATGGGCACGGGGCTTGCCGCGTGGAGGGCGGCCAGGTCCTCGAAGCTCTTGGTGATGATAGAGCCGTCGGCCGCGCGTCCGCAGTCGCGCTTGGTCTCGGTCTCGTGGAGCGGGCCGATGCCCAGGTAGTCGACCAGGCTCATGTCGGCGGTCTTGACGTACTCGAGCATTTCCTCGCAACGGGCCGAAAGGCCCACGATGGCATCTGGCCCCAGAAGTTTGCGGCAGACTTCGACGGGAATATCGCTCTGACCCACGTGCACGCCGTCGACAGCGATACCCTGTTCGCGTGCGGCGAGTACGCAGTCCAGACGGTCGTCGATAAGCAGGGCGACCTTGCCGGTCTTGCCGGCGCGAGCGATAGCCTGCGCGGCATCGCCCGTCAGCGCGATGATCTCGCGGGCACTTGCCACCTTGGAGCGCACCTGGATGCAGGTAAAGCCGGCGTCGAGTGCCTGGGCCACCACATCGCCCACGGGACGCCCGAGCGTGTTTTCGGGGCCGAGTACCAGATAGGCCGAGATATCAAGGTTGTCGCGGATGCTCATCGTGCTTCCTCCTGCTTTTTGATCTGTGCTTCCATGCGCTCGAGCTTGCCGGTCATGGTGTCGGTAAATCCGGGCCGAATATCGGCTTTGAGCACGACTTCGGTGCGGATGCCCTTGCTCGCCAACACAAATGTCGCGTCGCGCACGACCTGCATGACCTCGTCCCAGTCGCCCTCGATCTCGGTGAACATCGAGGTGGTGCGGTTGGGAAGGCCGCTCTCGCGAATGACGCGCACGACCTCGGCGACCTCGGCGGACAGCTCATCGCCGGTGCCGCACGGGGCGATGGCTACGGCGACGAGTGTGTTCATGCCGGTATTGGTTGCGGGTTCGGACATGGCCTATGCCTCCTCGAGCTCGAGTTTGTTATCGGCAATATCCTGGGCGGTTGCGCGGTAGAGTTCGTCGATAAAGGCGACCTTAAAGCTTGCCGGGGCGTCGGCGACAGTGGCGGCACGCGTGCCGGCCACGTTGTAGACAGCGGTGCCGCAGACGGCGGCCGTAAACGGGTCGGCGGCACAGGCGTACACGGCTAGCACGCCGCCCTGCGAGCAGCCGCAACCGGTGATCTTGGACATGAGCGGGCTGCCGCCGTGGGACTTGGCCACGGTCGTGCCGTCGGTAATCAGGTCGACTTCGCCCGAGACCACAACGGCGCCGCCGGTGTAGCGGGCGAGCGCCACGGCGGCATCGCGGGCGGCGTCGACCGTATCGGTGGTATCGACACCGCGCACGCGGCTCAGATCAGCCGCCTCGCCCTCAAGACCCCACAGGCCGGCGAGCGCGATAATCTCGGAGGCGTTGCCGCGCACGATGGCGGGCTTGTACTGCTTGAGCTCGTTTACCAGCTGGGTGCGCAGGCTACCGATACCCAGGCCCACCGGATCGAGCACCCAGGGCTTGCCGGCGTCGTGCGCCGCCTTGGCCGCGCGGGGAATTGTCTGCTCGTAGATGGGGAAGAGCGTGCCCATGTTGAGATAGATGGCGCCGCCGCCGGCAACGAGCGCCTCGCCCTCGTCGGGCAGATAGACCATGGCGGCCGAACCGCCCACGGCGAGCTGTGCGTTGGCGACAAAGTCGATCGTCACCGTGTTGGTGATGGAGCCGGCCATCGGATTGGTAGCGCGAATCTCCTCCACGGTCTTGACCATATGCTGCTTAAGCTGTTCCGAATCAATCACTGCACATGCCTCCTTGGCATAGAAAAGGGGCGCTGTGCATAGACAGCGCCCCTGTAAAGGCGGCATGCTCCCTACGCCAGCATTAACTGACAGGTTCAAAGGATTGGGCCCCATGCCCTCTCAGCCTTGTGGTTTGCACCGCCGGCACTCCCGCATCGAATCTGTTGTTCCCTATACTAGCGCACCTGCCAAAAAGGGACAGGTTTATTTTGGTAGGTGGCACTGGGGCGTTGCATTTTCCCAGATAAAACCTGCCAAAATAAACCTGTCCCTTATTGGCAGGTCGTTACAATGGATACGGTGAAAATGACTGGGGGACTCTATGATCAAACTTGTGCTGACCGATATGGACGATACGCTGATTCCAGCCGGGCATGACGGTGCTAGCGACTACGCCATTGAGGGTATTCATGCCATGCAGGCGGCGGGTCTGCACTTTGGCCCGGTTTCGGGTCGCCAGCCGTCCGCGATGGGCTGGATGTTCAAAAATCGTTCCGAGTGCTTCTCGACCGGTGCGTTCTGCAACGGCCAGGTGATGTTTGTCGACGGCGAAGTAGTCGCCTCGCACGCAATCGACAACGATGCTCTGATGCGTTTGGCTGACTACTTGGAGCAAGAGACCGACGATACGTACCTGAAGGTCTACAGCCTGGGCGATGACTTTTGGGGCAACGATGCCTATTGCGTGACGAGTGACCCCGAGCGCGTTCGTCGCGCCATGGAGTCGGGCGGCAACGCGTGGCTCAAAGGCGAAGAGGCCCCGTGCCGTCCCGTCGTCGATGACGCGCCGGTGTTTAAGGCGAATATCTGGAGTGCCCGTTCACGTGAGGAGCTCGTGGAGCTACGCGAGCGTGTTGCCGCTGAGGTGCCGGAACTCGCGCTTGTGTTTCCCAACAACCGAGTGCGCCTGTTTGACATCCTTCCGGCTGGTTGGGACAAGGGCCGCGCTGCGCTGGAGCTGGCGCGCGCTTTGGGCCTGACGCCCGACGAGGTGGCCGTATTTGGCGATTCCGATAACGATCTGCCCATGATCGATGCCGTTCCCAACTCCGTTGCAGTCGCCAACGCCAACGAGGCCGTCACGGCGGCGGCACGTTGGCATATCGGCGCCGCGGCAGATGATGCGGTCGCCGAGGCTCTGCACCAGATTGCCGCCTGCGCCGCGACGGGGGAGATGCCGTCGTTTATGCGTCGGACGGACACGGCGGGTCTTGGCGTTACGAACGTCTAGGGAGAAAGTCATGAAGCTTCAGCAGCTCAGGTATGTTGTTAAGGTTGCCGAATGCGGCAGCATTACCGAGGCCTCGCGTCGGCTCTTTGTGTCGCAGCCTTCGATTACCGCGTCGATTCGCGATCTCGAAAACGAGATGGGTGTACATATCTTTGAGCGCACTAACAAGGGCGTCGTTGTGTCCGAGGAAGGCGAGACCTTCTTGGGCTATGCACGCCAGGTTCTCGACCAGGCCGACCTGCTCGAGGGCAAGTACAAGGGCGCATCCGAGCAGGTGCCGCACTTTAGTGTGAGCTGCCAGCATTATTCCTTTGCCGTTAACGCGTTTGTTGACGTGATTCGCGAGTTCGATGCCGCGCGTTACGACTTTACCCTGCGCGAGGAGCAGACTCACGAGATTATCGAGGACGTCGCGCATATGAAAAGCGAACTGGGCATCCTGTATCTGTCGGAGCACAATCGCGAGGTCATCGAGCGCATGCTGGCGGCCAACGAGCTCGTGTTCGAAGGTCTTTTCTGCGCCACGCCGCATGTCTTCGTGTGCGCCGACCATCCGCTGGCGGGCCGCTCCAGCGTGACGCTCGAGGACTTGGAAGACTACCCGTTCCTGTCCTATGAGCAGGGCAACTACAACTCGTTTTACTATTCCGAGGAGCTGACCTCAACCTTTGAGCGCCGCAAGAATATTCGCGTGCGCGACCGTGCGACGCTGTTCAACCTAGTTATGGGCCTTAACGGTTACACGGTGTGTTCGGGCGTGATTAGCCACGAGCTCAACGGCCCCGGTATTATCTCGATTCCGCTCGATGTGGACGAATACATGGAGATCGGCATTATCACGCGTAAGAACACGACGCTCACGCGCTATGGGCGGGCCTACATCGACGCGATTCGTCAGCATATTTAGCTCACTTCGAGATGCCCATGTGAGGCGGATCTCCGCTGTTGCTCTATATAGAAAAAACTTATAACAAACCTATATAAACGTATATTTTACGATGGCCATATAAGCGCTCATACTCTGTCTCGGTAAAGCAACCAATGCAAAGGGAGATATCTATGAGCACTTCGATTCAACCGAACGCGCCGTTTCGCGCCGATATCGTCGGCAGTTTTCTTCGTCCGAAGGCCGTGAAGGACGCCCAGGCCGCCAACGACAAGGCGCAGGCCGCGCTCGACAAGGCCGACCAGGCCGTGAAGGACGCGCAGGCGCAGGCCGACAGGACCAAGGACGAGTATGCGGCCGCGAAGGACGCGTACGACACGGCGCCGGCCGCCGCGGACGCCGCGAAGCAGGCCGCGGACGAGGCCGCGAAGGCGCAGGCCGTGGGCGCGGCCGGATGGTTCAAGACCAACAAGGCCGAACAGGCGTACAAGTATCTGACCGACGACAGCGTGTCCCAGTACCTGGAATACACGCACATCGGCGCGAAGGACGACGCGACCAGCCTCGACAACCTGCTCAAGGCCCTCGACATGATCGACGAATGCAACAAGCTGCGCGCCGACCATGGTCTGGAACCGTTGAAGGTGTCCGAGACCGCGATGGCGATGGCCATGGTCCAGGCCAACTACGCGGCCAACGGCCATTAC
>CAJJZO010000120.1 GCA_905197585.1 uncultured Collinsella sp. | reverse complement strand
CAACGGCAGGCCTTGGCCGAGCATGGCTATGGCGCTCATCAGGACCAGCATGCCGGCGGCGTAGGGCAGGACGGCGCCCAGGAGTTCGGCATCCTTACCGCGCACGAGCACGGCGGCAAGACCAATGGCGAGGGTCTGCGGCGAGATCATCTTACCGGCGGCGACGCCCAGGGCGTTCAACGCGACCATCCAGTAGTCGCTCACACCCAGCGCAGTGGCAGCCTGGCTCTGAATGGGGCCAAACAGCATGCCCGAGGACGTGCCCGAGCCGGTCACAAACGCACCGACTGCGCCGATCCACGGAGCCAGAATCGGGTACAGCCCACCGGCGACGGCGATGCAGAACGCGCTGATCGAAGAGATCATGCCCGCATAGCCCATCACCTTGGCACAGCCCAGCACCGAAAGCATCGTGATCACCGTCGGCATCATCTGCTTCACAGTCGCGGCCAGCACCTCGCCCATCATGCGTGGCGAAGCACCCTGAATGGCACCGCCGGCAAACGCCGCCAGGAAAATCCAGACGCCCGGCGTGTTGATCCACGAAAACGTAAGCGTACCGGGATTCTCACCGCAATACACCTGCACGTGGCTCGCAAACGGCGCGAGCGCGGCATGTACAGCGGGCACCAGGTTAGACGTGCCCAGCAGCAACACAAAGATCAGGATGAAGCACGACCAGGCCGAAAGCGCCGACTTAACGGTGAGCTTCTCCCCCGCCTCGATATTCATGTGAAAGCGTGCGTCCAGACGCCCCGACTTCTCGGCACGCATGGCAAGCGCAGCTGTCAGCGCGAGCGAAACGATGGATCCTACGCCCACGGCCAGCTCGGGGCCCACAAACATGGCAACGACCAGAGCCGCGCCGACAAACGACACGCCGGAGAGCAACGCCACGCCGGCAACACCGTGCAGACGCTCGCCCACACTCGCGGCATTGCCCTGGTCATCGGCAACACGGCCCGCAACCAGCACAATAAATAGCGGCATCACCACAAAGAACGGCGCGAGCTGCACCAGCTGAACGGTCGCTAGGTGAAGGGAATCCAAACCCACCAGGTCGGCAACGGACACCGTGGGGATGCCGATGGAGCCGTAGGGCGTGGGCACGCCGTTGGCCAGCAGGCAGATGAGCACGGCAGGCACGGCCTCAAAGCCCAGGCCCGCGAGCATGCCGGCGGGAATGGCGACAGCGGTACCGAAGCCGGCCATGCCCTCCATAAAGCCACCGAAGCACCAAGCCACGAGCAGCGCCAGCAGACGGCGGTCGCTGCTGATGGAGGTGATCATGCTGCCGATCACGTCCATGGCGCCCGTACGAACGCACAGGTTATACGTGAACACCGCGGCGATGATCACCAGGACGATGGGCCACAGAGCCATCAAAAAACCTTCGAGCGAGGCGGTCGCGATCTGCGCTGCCGGCAGGTGCCACCATGCGAAGGCAAGCAAGCACGAAAGGACAAACGATCCGATAGCGGCCTTCCAAGCTGGCCATTTAAAGCACAGCAGCATCACGACCAGCCAAATAATCGGCACAAGAGCCAGTAAGAATGCGGCGACGTCCATAGGTAGAAGCTCCTTGGTACCGCGTGGGCGGCATCGGGGGTGTCACAAAACTTCAACAGGATACCGCACGTTTACCGACAAATTACAGCCGCCCGCCGAAATTATTGAACAATCCGTTCAAAAACACGAGCGAACACCGTCGCGTCTATACTAAAGCGCAGCAATAGAAAGGACTCCGCTTTGAGCATCACGCCCCTCGATAGCATTCGCCGCGCCATCGCCCGCCGTAACGGCATCTCCAACCCCGCTGCATCGAAAGACGGCGCCGCGAAGGCCCAGGGCGGCCGCATCGAGAACGGCCTGTTCCCCGCCTCCCACACGGCCGAAGAGCTCGCGCGCATCCAGGAGCTGAGCCAGCGCAACGCCGGCGGACCCGATAGCAGCCAAGCCACACGTCGCCGGCGCGAACGCGATCGGGAGCCCGGCCCCGTCCGCCGCATGGTCAACGCTTGGTGGAACCGTCTGCTCGGCGCCGTCTACGGCGGCGGCTTCTCCATGCAGGAAGCGGAATACGAGGAGCACGCCACCAGCCGCGACTATCTTTGGAACACCCTCGGCACCGCCGTATGGGGCCTGGCGTTTCCGTTGCTCACCATCGTGTCTACGCAGCTCGTGGGCGCCGAAGAAGCAGGCAAATTCTCCATCGCCTTTGTCACCGGCACGCTCATCATGATCGCGTGCAACTACGGCGTGCGCAATTTCCAGGTCTCAGACATCGACGAAAAGACGTCCTTTGCCTCCTACCAGCTCAACCGCTGGCTTTGTGGAGCGCTCGCCCTAGGCTGCGGCCTCATGTATAGCAGCGCCCGCGGCTATGACGCGCAGATGGCGACGATCGGCCTGGGCGTCTACCTGTATAAGGTCATCGACGGCGTCGCCGACGTGTACGAAGGCCGCCTGCAGCAGGCCGACAAACTCTACTTGGCTGGAATGAGCCAAACGCTACGCTCCGTCGGCGTCATCGCGGTCTTCAGCGTGGCGCTGTTCCTCACGCGCAGCATGCCCATCGCGGCCATGGACATGGGTGTCACCGCGATCGCCTCGCTCGTGCTGGTCACCGCGCCGCTCGCCCTGCTCGAGACCGAAAAATCGCGCCGCGTGAGCCTGCGCGAGGTCGGCCACCTGTTTGTCCAGTGCGCCCCGCTCTTTGGTGCACTGTTCCTGTTCAACCTTATCGAGAGCATGCCCAAGTTTGTGATGGAAGGCACGCTGGCATACAAATATCAGCTGTACTTTAATGCCCTGTTCTTTCCTGCGCAGGCTATTTTGCTGAGCATTGGATTTATCTATAAACCGCAGCTCCTGCGCTTGTCGAGCATTTGGGCTAATCCTCGCAAGCGTCGTCGCTTTGACCTGATTATTGTTGCCGTTATGGCGCTGATCGTGGTCATCACCGGCATGTGCGCCGCATTTATGGCAGGTCCCGGTATTCCCCTCATGAGCTTTATGTACGGCCTCAGCTTTGAGCGCTACCGTACGCTGGCGCTGCTGATGGTCGTCGCCGGCGGCGTCACCGCGGCCATCGATTTTATCTACGCCATCATCACGGTGCTGCGCCATGCCGGCGACGTCACCAAGATCTACCTGATCTGCTTCGCCGTAAGCGTGGTGCTGCCGGTGATCCTGATTAAGCTGCTGGGTCTGATGGGCGCTGTGGTGAGCTACCTAGCCATCATGGCCCTACTCCTGGTACTGCTGATTATCGAGTACCGCCGCATCCGCCAACGCATAGAGAGGGACCGGAATCCGTACGGCGCCTAATTGCGGCGATGGGAGCAGCTAATTTGCGGTGGAATCACCCCGGCTGGGGTCTCGTTGCGGACACGCAAAACTAAGTGAGTAGACTTTTACCGAATCCCCGACCACACCAACAGAGCACAAGTCTGTGACCTGCGGTTTTATTGAGGCAAATATGTTGGGTGCTCGGCATTTCCAAAAAAGTCTACTCACTTAGCCAGCGGGCAGCCAAATGATTATCTAATCCCCGTCCCTGAAAAATCAATTTGCGGGCAGAAGGGCAAAAGTAGTCAAAAAAGCCCCGTCCCAAATTAGCTACGGTAGATCGGCGGAACAAGGTTATTCGCCCGGGTTGATGTTCGCGTAGAACTCGGCCCCGTCGTCCAGGCGCAGGATGCCCACGCGGCCGAACTCGGAGCCGGTGGCGGCGGCGCAGTCGATGTCGATGCGATCGGGCACACCAGCAGTGTCCTCGCCGCCCAAGCGCACGATCTGCCCGCGTCCCGATTCCTCATCGAGCCCCGCCAGACCACCGACCTCGCAATAGCGCCCAAGCGATACCGTGGGCGTGTGACCGCTCACCACGACCGGGCCCTTGCCCTCGGCAGAAAGCAGCCCGGTCGACGCATCCCAATAGCCATGACGAATCCACAGCAGGTCATCGGACGACTGCACCGCGAGCATCTGCTGCAGCAGCTCGCGATCGGCACCCACCGCTCCAACGCCATCGGCACAATCGACGCCATGCTCAAGCAAAAACGCGCGCGCCGCCTTCATCTCGATTCCAGCATGTACCAGCAGATACGGGCGCTCCTCGGTCTCGACCACCGCGTAGAGCGGCAGCGCGGCCATCCATCGTATGCCTCAAATTCCATGTCGTTGAGCTGCTCGCGCGTCGTCCAACCACCGTTGATATCCCAGGTCTCGGCATCGAGCGGATCCTGGCCAATGATGGCATCGAGCATGATCTGCTCGTGATTACCCTTGAGCACGTGGGCGTTGGGCAGCGAGCGCACGAGCTTAATAACGCCGACCGGATCGGGCCCGCGATCGATCATGTCGCCCAGCACGTACAGCGTGTCGTCGGACGTCAACGAGATCTTAGACAGGGCTTCGTCAAGCGCACGCACGTGCCCGTGAGCATCAGATGTCACATAGATCGCCATGGTACGCCTCTCCTTGCATTGCGGCCGAAGCCCGGCGCCGCAACTAAAACTTCAAGTTGAACTTAAACGTTACCCATTGTACTCCGTTGCAATAAAGCTGGAAAGGGTTTCCGAGCAGAGGCAAAGACGGCAGCCGTCTATGACGATATCGCGCACGCCCGCAATCCAACCCCATAAACCCACCATCTTTGGGTACAAATAACCGCAGACAACTGACCGTGCCACGCCAACCACCCAGGAGCGGACACTATCCATGAACCAGATCCTTCTCTTTATCGGCCTCGTCATCATTTTGTGCCTGACCATCAAACCCGTCGGCAAAAAACTCCCCTTCCCCACCCTGCTCATCTTTATCACACTCGGCATGCTGTTGGGCGTCAACGGCCCGGCGCATATCGACTTTAGCGACTACGCGCTCACCGAAACCGTCTGCAGCACGGCGCTGCTGTTCATCATGTTCTACGGCGGCTTTAACACCAACATCGACCGCGCCAAGCCCGTCGCCGTGCCCGCGGTGCTGCTGAGCACGCTCGGCGTCGTCATCACCGCTGGCATTACGGGTGCGTTTGCGCATTTCGTGCTGGGTTTCGACTGGATCGGCGGTCTGCTGCTGGGCTCGGTCGTAGCATCCACCGATGCGGCCAGCGTCTTTAGCGTGCTGCGCGAGCACAGCCTGTCACTGAGGGGCGGGACTGACTCGCTGCTCGAGGTCGAATCGGGCTCCAACGACCCCGTCGCCTACATGCTCACCGCCGTGCTCGCCACACTCGCGGCCGGCGGCGACATCAACATTCCCGCACTGCTGGCCAAGCAGATTATCCTGGGCGTGGGCGTGGGCTTTGCCATCGGCTGGGCGGCGGGCCGCCTGATTGAACGCGCGCACGCAACGGCCGAGGGCGCGCAGACCATCTTTTTGTTCGCCGTGGCCATCGTCGCCTACGCGCTGCCGAGCTACCTGGGCGGCAACGGCTTTTTGGCTGTATACCTGGCCGGCATTGTGCTGGGTGCCAGCGACATCACCGGCAAAGTCGAGATGGCGCACTTCTTTGACACCCTCACCGAGATGGCAGAGATGACGATCTTCTTCTTGCTCGGCCTGCTCGTGACGCCCGCGCGCCTGCCACAGATGCTGCTGCCGGGCCTGGCGCTCATGGCGTTCATGCTCTTCGTGAGCCGCCCCATCGCCGTGGGCATGCTCCTGGCGCCCTTTAAGACGAACCCCCGCCAGGTCGCGCTCGTAAGCTGGGC
>CAJJZO010000119.1 GCA_905197585.1 uncultured Collinsella sp. | reverse complement strand
TGATCTTTTGATCATGCCGCCGAAGTTGAAAGGCAGATTGCCGTTCTGGCGGGTTTGCAGCGTCGAGCCGTTACGCGGTTTGGTAAAACCGCGTAGCTAAATACGTTCCGCGATCTCGTGGATGAGGTAGTCGGTCTTTTCCCAGCCCAGGCACGGGTCGGTGATCGACTTGCCAAAGACGCCGCCGTCGACCGGCTGGTTGCCGTCCTCCAGGTAGGATTCGATCATAAAGCCCTTGACCAGCTTGGAGATGGACTCGTTGCGGCGGCAGCTGTCGAGCACCTCCTTGCAAATGCGATACTGCTCAAGCGGACGCTTACCCGAGTTGTCGTGGTTGCAGTCGATGACCGCTGCCGGATTGGCATAGCCGGCGTGCTCGGTGTAGCGCTCGGCCAGGCGCTCCAGGTGTTCGTAGTGGTAGTTGGGGTAGGTGCGCCCATCGAGACCGATGTAGCCACGCATAACGGCGTGCGCGAGCGGATTGCCGTCGCACTCGACCTCCCAGTTGCGGAAGATGAAGCTCTGGTGCGCCTGCGCGGCGTAAATGGAGTTGAGCATAACGGTGGTAGAGCCGGCAGTGGGATTCTTCATGCCGACGGGTACCGAAATGCCGCTCGATACCAGGCGATGCTCCTGGTTCTCGACCGAGCGTGCGCCCACGGCAACATAGCTCAGCAGGTCAACGAGGTACTGGTAATTGGACGGATAGAGCATCTCGTCGGCGGTGAAGAAGCCCGTTTCCTCAATAACGCGCAGGTGCATATGGCGGATGGCCTTGACGCCCTCGAGCAGGTCGTCGGGAGCCTCGGGGTTGGGGTTGTGCAGCAGGCCCTTGTAGCCGGTGCCCTTGGTGCGCGGCTTATTGGTGTAGACGCGCGGAATGATGATGAGCTTGTCCTTGACCTCCTCGGCGGTCTTGGCCAGTCGGTTCATGTACTCGAGGACCGAATCCTCGCGGTCGGCAGAGCACGGGCCGATGATGAGCACCTTGCGTGCGTCCTCGCCGGTAAAGACTTTGGCGACCTCGGCGTCAAATGCCTGCTTTTTGGCGGTAAGCTCGGCAGAAAGCGGCATTTCCTCGCGGATCTCCATGGGGATCGGCAGCCTGCGTTTGAATTCCATGGCCATAGGGGCCTCCTCAATCTAAAGAAAGAGCAATAAGCGTATTGTCGAGTGTTCGGCATTATCCGCTGTCGCACGCTAAAGTGCAAGCCCTTGTTACCCCGAAACCTGCCAAAAAGGGACAGGTTTATTTTGGCAGGTTTTATCTGGGTAAACGTCGGCGGATGTCGGGAGGGAGTGGCACCGCGCGCGACCCTAAGGCTGTTGTCGGTTCCCCAGGAAACACCCTGTGGGCAAAAAATGCCAAATATGAGTACGGTTGCTAACCTAGTATCATATCGGTCTAGCAAGATAATAGACAAAGTGAAAAATATGTTCATTAACGTTGGCACGCAGAAGCCCGCTAACGGGCGTTTTGATTAATTTGAAGGCGTATAGAGGCCGCAAGGAGGTCGTTTGAGGCTGTTTTGGCTGATACTAAAAAAGTAACAGTACTCATATTTGCCCTTTTTTGCCCACGGGGCCTCGAAGGGGCTGTCAATCAGGTCCCAGGGGAGGCGGCTCAAGGGCCGCAGAACAAAAACGGGGGCGCAGGTTGTCCTGCGCCCCCGTTCTCGGGCGTTATTCGTTCCCTGCGGCAGAATTTACGCCGCTTCGTCGAACTGCGAGTTGTACAGGTCGGCGTAGAAGCCGCCCTGGGCGAGCAACTCGTCGTGCGTGCCCTTCTCGACGATGTCGCCGTCGCGAATTACCAAGATCACGTCGGCGTTGCGGATCGTGGACAGGCGGTGCGCGATAACAAAGCTGGTACGGCCCTGCATCAGCGCATCCATGGCACGCTGAATAAGCTCCTCGGTACGGGTATCGACGTTGGAGGTCGCCTCGTCCAGAATCAGCGCCGGGCGGTCGGCCAAAATGGCACGGGCGATGGTCACGAGCTGGCGCTGACCCTGCGACAGGTTAGTGCCCTCCTCGTTGATCATAAAGTCGTAGCCGCCGGCGAGCGTATGGATAAAGTGGTCGCAGCGTGCGGCACGTGCAGCGGCTTCGACCTCGGCATCGCTCGCATCGGGGCGTCCGTAGCGGATGTTTTCGCGGATGGTGCCGTTAAACAGCCAGGTATCCTGCAGCACCATGGCAAACTCGCCGCGCAGCGCCGCGCGGTCCCAGTCGCGCACGTCGACGCCCTCGACACGCAGCGAACCGTCGTCCACATCGTAGAAGCGCTGCAGCAGCTTAATGAGCGTGGTCTTGCCGGCGCCGGTGGGGCCGACGATGGCGATGGTCTGGCCGGGCTGCGCCTCGCAGCTAAAGTCGTGGATGATGGTCTTGTCGGGCGTGTAGCCAAACTTGACATGGTCAAACTCCACGTGGCCGGGGCGCTTTTCGGGAATCTGCGCGTCGGCCTTCTGCTCCTCCTCGGGCGCGGCCAGGAACTCAAACACACGCTCGGTGGCAGCTGCCATCGACTGCATCGTGTTGCTCACGTTGCCCAGCTGCTGCACGGGTTGCGTAAAGTTGCGAACGTACTGGATAAAGCTCTGGATATCGCCGGGCGTGGCATTGCCGGTCAGCGCGAGCTGTGCGCCCACCACGACGACGCCCACGTAGCCCATGTTGCCCACCAGGCTCATAAGCGGCATCATCAGGCCCGACAGGAACTGCGAACGCCAGCCACTAATAAACAGGCGGTCGTTTTGACGGTCGAACTCCTCGATTGAGGCCTCGGCGCGGTCGAACACCTGAATGACGTTTTGACCGGCAAAGTCCTCCTCGATAATGCCGTTGACGGCGCCCAGGACCTGCTGCTGCTCGCGGAAGTACGGCTGCGAGAAGTGAATCATCACCATCAAGATAATTGCGGCTGCCGGCAGCGTGAGCACGGTGACGCCGGTGAGCGGCAGGCTGATCGACAGCATCATGACGAGCACGCCGATAATCTGCGTCACCGACGTGATGAGCTGCGTCACGCTCTGGTTGAGCGACTGACCCAGCGTATCGACGTCGTTGGTGATGCGGCTGAGCACGTCGCCCTTGCTGTGGCCGTTGAAGTAGCTCATCGGCACGACGGCAATCTTGGCGGCAATCTCCTTGCGCATGCGGTAGCAGATCTTTTGCGTGACACCGGTCATGAGCCAGCCCTGGATCAGGCTGCAGGCAGAGCTCGCCAGATACAGGCAGAGCAAAAAGCCGAGCGTCTTGGCGATCCAGTTAAAGTCGACATCGCCGGTGCCGTTGACCTTGGCAACCAGGCCCTCGAACAGCTTGGTCGTAACCTGGCCGAGTACCTTGGGTCCCACAATGTTAAAGATGACCGAGCATACGGCAAAGGCGACGGCGACAAACACGGCAACCTTGTGCTGGCCGATATAGCCGAGCAGCTGCCTCATGGTGCCCTTAAAGTCCTTGGCCTTTTCGCCGCGACGCATGCCGCCCATGCGGCCCATGGGTCCACGCTGACGGGTGGGCTTGGGAATTTGGGTCTTGGTCTCGTCTGCCATTAGCGCTCGCCTCCTTCCATGACGGCTGCAATCTCTTCTTGGGTAAGTCCCAGCTCCTTGGCGGAAAGCTGCGACTGTGCGATTTCCAGGTACGCCGGGCAGCTGCGCAGCAGCTCCTCGTGCGTACCGGTGCCCACCACGTGGCCGTCGTCGAGCACGATGATTTGGTCGGCGTGCATGATGGTCGCGATGCGCTGGGCCACGACCACGAGTGCGGCGTCGGTAACGTTTTTGGCCAGCTCTTCGCGCAGGCGAGCGTCGGTCTTGTAGTCGAGGGCGCTAAACGAGTCATCGAACACCACGACCTCGGGCTTTTTGGCCAACGCGCGGGCGATGGCCAGACGCTGGCGCTGACCGCCCGAAACATTGGAGCCACCCTGGCTGATGGGGGAGTCGTAACCGCCCTCGCGCTCGGCGATAAAGTCCTCGGCTTGGGCGATGCGCGCGGCCTGGCGCATGTCATCATCGCTTACCATGTCGCCGGCAAACTTGAGGTTGCTCTCGACGGTACCCGAGAATAGGCGCCCCTGCTGCGGGATGTAACCAATGCGGCGGCGCAGCTCGGAAAGGGTCATGTCGCGCACATCGATGCCGTCGAGCGAAATGCTGCCGCCCGTGACGTCGTACAGGCGCGGAATCAGCTGCACGAGCGTGGACTTGCCCGAGCCCGTGGAGCCAATGATGCCGAGCATCTGACCGGCATGCGTGGTGAAGTTCACGCCGCTGATGACGTCGGCGCGGGCATCGGGATACTGGAAGCTTACGTCGCGGAAAGTGAGCTCACCGCGCGGCGCGCTGGCCGCGGGCAGTTTGGGCGAGACAGGGTCGTTGATGCTCGTGGGGCAGGTGATGACCTCTTCCACGCGCTCGGCTGCGACCTCGGCGCGGGGCAGGATAACCGAAACCATGGTGAGGATCATAAACGCCATGACGATCTGCATGGTGTAGGAGATAAACGCCATCATGTTGCCGACCTGCATCACGCCGTCGGACACGCCCTGCGCGCCAAACCAGACGATAAGCACGGTGATGCAGTTCATGACGAGCATCATGAGCGGCATCATAAAGCTCATGGCGCGGTTGGTGTAGAGCTGCGTGGTCATCAGGTCGAGCGACGCCTTGTCAAAACGCTCGAGCTCATGCTCCTCGCGGTTGAACGAGCGGATGGGCATAAGGCCGTCGAGTAGCTCGCGGGCGGTAAGGTTCACGCGGTCCACGAAGCTCTGCATCTTCTTGAACTTGGGCATGGTGAGGCCCATGAGCACGCCGACGACGGCCGAGACCGCGATGATGGCCACGGCGATGGTCCACTCCAGGCCGGTGTGGTTGGCCAGGACGCGCATGACGGCGACGATGCCCATGACGGGAGCCATCAGGCACATGCGGATAAACAGGGTTGCGGCCATCTGGATCTGCTGAATATCGTTGGTGCAGCGGGTGATGAGCGAGGCCTGGCTAAACTTGCCCACCTCGGCCGGCGAGAAGTGCATAACCTTGTTGAAGGTCTCGCGGCGCAGGTCGCGGGCGATGGAGCAGGCGGTGCGCGACGCCACGGCACCGGTCAGAATGGTGGCGACGAGCGACACCAGGCACAGCCCAAACATCGTGGTCGCCATGTGGCTCAGGTAGGCGTTCTGCACGTCGGCGGGGTCGATGCCCTGTGCCTTGTACTCGTCCTGTACATAGCTCACGGCGCGCTGGGTGACGATGGACCCCGACATGGAGCCCATTTTGTCCGCCATTTCGTTGGCGCCCTCGACGAGCTTGTCCTGGACGATTAGGCCGCCTTCAACGCCTAGACGCAGGCTCTTCATGGTGATCTTACCGCCGTCGGCATCAATCTGCTTTTGCATGTTCTGCGCCGCAGCGGCCTTCCGCTGCATCTCGGCGAGCTGCTCGGGCGTCATCGCCGCCATCTGCTCGGGGGTGGGCATGGCCTGGGCGGCGCTGTTGCCAGATTCGTTGGACGTGCCGGTCATGTCTCCCATGGAGTCAGCGTCAATGCCTTGGTTGAAGGCGAGAACGACGGTCTCGGGCAGGCTCATAATGTCGGCAATCTTGCCGCCGTCGGCGCGCTCCTCCTCGGTGCCCTTGTACGTTCGAATGCCGTTATTGTCCGCCTTGCTAAACGCGGCCTCCACAGCTTTGGCGTCCTTGGCGCTCATAAAGAGTTCGAGGTCGTCGAGC
>CAJJZO010000118.1 GCA_905197585.1 uncultured Collinsella sp. | reverse complement strand
CCCCCCCCCCCCCCCCCCCCCCCCACCCCCCACACCCCCCCCCCCCCCCCCCCACCCCCCAAATCCGCCGCCCACACCCTCGGGGCCGGGCCGCTGCCCGCGGGGGCCCACGACAACGTGACCGTAGTAGTCGTTGACCTGGTTGACGATGGCGTCATGCGCGAGGCGCAACGCGTGCGTCGCCGCAACGTTACTATCGCCGCCATCCTGGCCCTCGTCTTTGTGCTGGCAGCTGGCATCTGGGCCTACACGGGTGTCACCGGCTCGTACTACCTGGGTACCTACCAGGGCAATGTCGCCGTCTGGCGCGGCCTGCCCGGCAAGCCACTCGGACTCAAGCTCCACTGGCTCGAAAGCGAAACCAGCATCAAGCTGTCCGACCTGCCCGAAGACACGCAAAACCGCCTCAAGGCGGGCATTCCGCAAACAAGTGTCGACGATGCGCAGGACACGATATCCAAGTACCGCCACCAGATCGACGAGGAGCAGACCCGCCAGGTGATCGACGCGCAAACGATTCGCGACAACACCAATCAGGGATCGGCCTCCGAATCAGATTCCGAGAAAACCGCCGAACAGTCCGCCGAGGCCGAAGCCTCCGATAAGAATTAGAAAGGGAGTGCCGCTTATGAGTCGCCGCAACACCGAGCTGCTCTTGCTCATCGCCTCGGCGTTCCCCGTCATCCTGCTGTATGCGATGTACGTCCTCACCGCGGGCGCTGCCATCTCCTTTGAGACGCTCGCCGTACCGATCGGCCTCTTTGCCGCCTTTGCCGCGGCCCACATTGCCGTGCGCATCTTGGCGCCCGGTGCCGACCCCGCCATCCTGCCCATCGTATTTATACTTTCGGGCATCGGCATCACGTTCGTGACGCGTCTCGCCCCCGCTCTCGCCATCTCACAGCTCATCATCCTGTTTGTCTCGGTGGCGCTCATGGTGGGAACGCTTGCACTAGTCAAAAACCTCGACGTGGTCATGCGCTACAAGTACACCTTTGGCATTATCGGCATCATCCTGCTGATGCTGCCCATCTTTATCGGCACCACGATCTCGGGCTCCAAGCTGTGGATTCGCATCGCGGGCTTTACCATCCAGCCTGGCGAGTTCGCCAAGGTCTTTATCGTCCTGTTCCTGGCCGGCTACCTAGCCGAGAACCGCGAGCTGCTCTCCATCTCCAACCGCAAGATCCTGGGCTTTAAGATCCCTCGTCTGCGACTGCTGCTGCCGCTGTTTGCCGTGTGGGGTGTGTGCCTGCTCGTCGTCGTCTTCGAACGCGACCTGGGTTCGGCCGTGCTGTTCTACACCATCTTCTTGCTGATGCTCTACGTTGCCACGGGGCGCTTTTCGTATGTCGTTATCGGCCTTGCGCTCTTAGCCGTTGGAGCCGTGGGCGCCTACAAGTTCCTGTCGCACGTTCAGGTGCGTTTCCAGGTTTGGGTCGATCCGTTTAAGGACGCCCAGGGCCAGGGCTACCAGATTGTCCAGTCGCTCTTCTCGCTTGCCGACGGCGGTCTGGTCGGCGTTGGCATCGGCAACGGGATGGCCAACAACATCCCCGTCGTCGAGTCCGACTTTATCTTCTCGGCCATCGGCGAGGAGATGGGTCTTTTGGGCGGCGGCGCCGTGCTCATCCTGTTTATGCTCTTTGCCGTGCGTGGCCTCACCACAGCTGCCCGCGCTAAATCCGACCTCGCCGCCTTTAGCGCCACCGGTCTTACGGCAGCCATCAGCTTCCAGGCCTTTTTGATCGTGGGCGGCGTCACCCGCCTGATCCCGCTGACCGGCGTCACTCTGCCCTTTATGAGCCAGGGCGGCTCCTCGCTGCTGGCGAGCTTTATCATCGTCGCGCTCCTGCTGCGCGCCGGTGACGAGGCTACCGGACGCGAGGCCGAGCTTACCGGCACCGGCACCATGGCCGCCATCACCGATGATCAGGTCGCATCTGCCGCCGCCCCGACGGGCACGCGCTTTGCCACCTCGTCTTCCTACGGCAGCGGCAGCCATTCCGTCGGCTCGCGCATGCGACGTCGCCTGCTCGACACGCCTGAATCCGGTGTGCTCGGCCGCGTTGCGCTCGCCAACCGTCTAACCCGCGCGGTGCTCGCCTTTACGGCGCTGTTCGCCATCCTTATCGGCAACCTCACCTATGTCCAGGTCATTAAGGCCAAGGACTATCAGGACATGCCGACCAACAACCACACCATCGCCCGCTCCAAGTACATCCAGCGCGGCTCCATCATCACGTCCGACGGCGTGACGCTGGCCGAGTCGCTGCAGCAGGAGGACGGCACCTACGTACGCTCCTACCCCAACGGTAACCTGGCAGCGCACGTGGTTGGCTACGTGAGCCAGCAGTATGGCACCACCGCCATCGAGAGCGTCATGAACGACACGCTCACCGGTTCTAAGGACTACTCCAGCTGGAACAATGCCATCGCGTCGCTCGCGGGCCAGACCCAGCCGGGCAACACCGCCAAGCTCACCATCGACTCGCGCATCCAGACGGCTGCCGAGCAGGCGCTCAAGGGCTTTAAGGGCGCTGTAGTGGTCATCGACCCGCGTACCGGCGCGGTGCTCGCATGTGCCAGCTCGCCCACCTACGACAACACCAACATCGATGCCCTGCTGCAGACGGGCGGCGGCGAGGACGGCTCCATGTACAATCGCGCCATGGACGCGCTGTACACGCCGGGTTCCACGTTTAAGGTCGTTACGCTTTCCGCGGCACTCGAGACCGGTACCGCCAGCCTGACCAGCACCTACCAGGCGCCCGGCTCCATGGATATCGGCAACGCACCGGTCACCAACTATGCCAACGAGAGCTACGGCACCATCAGCCTGCAGCAGGCCTTTGCCGTGTCCTCCAACGTCGTCTTTGGCCAGGTGGCAAACGAAGTTGGCGCAAACACGCTCGTACAGTTTGCCAACGCCTTTGGCTACGGCCAAAAGCTCGGCCAAGACCTGACCTCCGCGGCCTCCATCATGGCCGACCCATCGCTCATGACCGAATGGGAGACCGCCTGGGCCGGCGCCGGCCAGCCTGTCGGCATGGACCATACGCCCGGCCCGCAGACCACCGTCATGCAAAACGCCGTGATTGCCGCCGCCATCGCTAACAGCGGCGTGGTCATGGACCCGTACTTTGTAGCCCAGGTACTCGCTCCGGACGGAACCGTGGTCAAGACCACGCAGTCCCGCTCGCTGGGGCAGGCCGTCAGCTCCGCCACGGCCGACCAGGTCAAGCAGGCTATGCTCGCGGTTGTCCAGTCCGGTACCGGTACCGATGCCCAGATTCCGGGCGTCAAGGTCGCCGGCAAAACCGGTTCGGCCGAGACCGGCGGCACCAACGTCAACTCGATGTTCGTTGGCTTTGCACCTTACGATTCACCCACGGTCGCTATCTCGGTGGCCTTGGAGGATTTCGACAAGCATGACGTCAAGGCCGCCAAGATCGCCGGTATCGTCCTGACCGCGGCGCTTGCCGCACAGGGAGCGTGATGCCCATGATCGAATCGGACACCCGAGGCGCGCCGCGGCCGAAGAGTTAGCGGCAACGCGCCAAACGGCCCCAGCGGCCACATCGTAGGTACTACACACATCGTTGAGCGAATAGTTATGTTAGGAGCAGGAATGGAACAGAGGGTCCTCGGGGGAAGATACCTCCTCAAGGATAAGGTGGGAACAGGCGGCATGGCGACCGTCTACCGTGCACAGGACCAGGTCCTCGACCGCACGGTAGCCGTCAAGATTATGCTGCCGCAGTATGCTGGCGACGCAACCTTCGCCGCACGCTTTAAGCAGGAGGCCCAGGCAGCAGCCGGTCTCTCCTCACCCTATATCGTGGGCGTCTACGATTGGGGCAAGGACGGCGACACCTATTACATCGTCATGGAGTACCTGCGCGGCACCGACCTTAAGAGCGGCATCAAGAGCCACGGCGCCCTCGACCCCAAGAAGGTCGCCCAGATCGGCTCGCAGATCAGCTCCGCGCTTTCGGTCGCCCACAAGCACGAGATCATCCACCGCGACATTAAGCCGCAGAACATCATGGTGCTGCCCGACGGCAACATCAAGGTGATGGACTTTGGCATCGCGCGCGCCAAGAACAGCCACCTCACGCAAGACAACAACGTGCTGGGAACCGCCCACTACGTCAGCCCCGAGCAGACCCGTGGTCAGGACCTCGGCCCCACCTCGGATATCTACTCGCTGGGCGTCGTGATGTACGAGTGCGCCACCGGCCGCGTCCCCTTTGACGGTGACGACGCTATCTCGGTCGCACTCAAGCAGGTCAACGAGCTGCCTATTCCGCCGAGCCAGATCAACTCCGGTGTCGACGCCGACCTTGAGCGCATCATCCTCAAGTGCATGGAGAAGGACCCGGCAAACCGCTTCCAGACCGCCGACGAGCTGCGTCAGGTGCTCAACAGCTATCTGTCCGGCCGTGCTGTCAACGTCTCGGAGCCCACGCGCGTCATCGGTGCCGCCGGCGACTTGGGTGCCACCAAGACCCGCGAGCTTTCCGACTCAACGCGCGCTATGGTTCGTCCCGTCTCGGGCGTGAGCGGCCAAAATACCGCCCGTAGCTCGGTTTCGGGCTCCACCGGCTCCTACGAGGTCGAAAAGCCCAAATCCAACAAGAACAAGATCATCGCCGCCGTGGTGGCAGCCGTTGCCGTCATCGGCATCGTGGTGGCCTTTGCCACAGGACTCTTTGGCGGCGAGCAGGTCACCGTGCCCGATGTGCTGGGCAAGGACCAGCAGACTGCCGTCGAGCTGATCAAGGAAGCCGGCCTCGAGGTCGGCACCATCGACCAAAGCTACAATGACGATGTCGACGAGGGCAAGGTCGCCGAGCAGACGCCCAACGGCAACACCAAGAAGGCCAAGGGCACCAAGGTGAACCTGGTAATCTCCAAGGGCCCCAAGCCCTCCGAGAAGGTTGAGGTTCCCCGGCTTGTCGGCCTGACCAAGGACCAGGCAGAAGCCGCGCTGGCAAGCGTTGGCCTGAAGGGCAACGCCTCCGAGGAGGCCAACGAGGCCGATGAGGGCCAGGTCTTTGAGCAGAGCACCGAAGCCGGTAAGGAAGTCGCGAAGGGCACGACCATCTCGTACAAGGTCTCGAGCGGCCCGGATACCACGTCCGTCCCCGATCTGACCGACATGACCGAGGCCCAGGCGCGCAACGCCCTCGATATGGCAGGCTTTGGCGTCGACGTTAGCTACCAGGAGAACGACTCGGTTACCGAGGGCACCGTGATCAGCTGGAACCCCAGCGGCAAGCAGAAGCCCGGCGCCACGATTACCGTCGTCATTGCCAAGAAGTCCGGCAAGGCCACCGTCCCGGGCAACCTGTACGGTAAGAGCATTTCCGCCGCTGTTACCGCGCTCAACAACGCCGGTTTCTATAACATTGGCTTCTGTGACCAGAACGGCAATCCCGTAAGCGGTAACGAGGATGCCACCGTTACGGGCGTCTCCCCCACCGGCAAGCAGTCCACCGACAGCACGATTACGCTGACGGTCGCACTTTCTGGCTCGGGTTCGGGCTCTGGCTCGGGTTCGGGCTCTGGCTCGGGCACGGGTGACGATTCCGGTACGACCAACTAGCCGCCACCCTACCGCTCATCACGGCTCTCGCCGCAAACATATTCGCTCACAGGCGCGCGCGGGGGGGCCCCCCCCCCGGGGGCGGTGGTTTTTTTTTGGGGGCCCTTATTACGGGGGCGGGTTAAAAAAAAACCCCCGCCCCCCACCGGGGGCCGGGGGGGGGTTTGGGGGGGGGG
>CAJJZO010000117.1 GCA_905197585.1 uncultured Collinsella sp. | reverse complement strand
GATAAGGTCGATCGCCTCGGGGGCGAGGCCTGCGCGCGGCGGGTCGACCACCAAGACGTCGGCATCCTGGTCGGGGAACTCGCGCACCGCGTCTCCGCCAATGACGTCGACGTTATCAAGCTTGTTGATTTCCAGGTTACGGCGTAGATCGCGCACGGCGGGGCCGTAGGCCTCGACGGCAGCGACAAAGTCGCAGCGGCGGGCGAGCGGCAGGGTAAAGGTGCCGGCACCGCAGTACAGGTCCACGGCAAGCTCGTCTTCCTGCGGGTCGAGCGCTTCCATGACAAGATCGATCAAAATCTCGGCACCCTTGGTGTTGACCTGGAAAAAAGACGGGGCAGACAAGCGCATCTGACCCTCGGCGATATTCTCGGTCCATGAGCCCTCTCCGGCGAGCATTTCGACCTTGGAGACACGGCGGGCCTTCTTTTCGCCCTTGCTCATCACGCGCACGATGCTCGTGGGATGAGCGGCGTCCGCCAGCACGCGGGAGACCTGCGAGCGCGGAAAAGAGCCTGTGGGCGTCCAAAGCGCGACCTCGAGTGCCTTGGTGCGACGCGAGGCACGAATGCCCACGCGCTCCAGACCCAGGTTGTGGCTGCCGCTCAGATAGTTGAGCGCGCCGACGACTGACTTGAGCGCCTTGGGAAAACGCTTATCGAACAGCGGGCACGAATCGACGGTCACGATCTTGCTGGGGTCGACGCCGTGCATGCCAAGGCGCACGCGACCGTTGACGACGGTCGGTTCGAGCTCGATTTTATTGCGGTAGCCCCAGTCGTCCTTGGTGTGGCAGATGGGCTGTACCAACTCATCGACCTGCTCAGGAGCGAACTTGCCGATGCGCTCGAGCGTGGAGCGCAGGTTTTGCTCCTTGGCGGCGAGCTGTGCCGTGCGTGAGAGATTGCCCCACGAGCAGCCGCCGCAGATGCCCACGAAGGGGCAGGGAGGCTGAATGCGATCGGGGCTTGGCTCCAGAATCTCGGTGGTGCGGGCACGCATGAACGACTTGCCGTCCTGTACGACCTCGGCCTCGACGGTGTCGCCTGCCACGGCGCCCTGCACAAAGACGGCCTTGCCGTTGTCGGCGTGCGCCAGCCCGTCGGCGCCGTAGGTCATCGATTCTATAGTGAGCTTCATATTCCTGCCTGTCATTCGCGTTGTTGTTCGCACCATGGTAGCAGGGAAAAGCGCCCCGCATCCGAGGCTTTCCTCAAATGCGGGGCGCTTCTACAAACTGCTTCTACAAACGACTATTTCGTCTTGCCGGTAATGAGCGTCTTAAAACCCAGGCCGATCAGACCCAGGCCCATGCGCACGCGGCCGGGGCGATGGCGCTCGATGGCCTTGGTCTTGCCAGCGGGCTTATCGCGACGGGCGCTCGTCTCGGGTGCGGGCTTGGTGACCTGCGGATGGGGCTGAGGTGCAGGTGCAGGCTCGGGCTCAATGACGGTCGCCTGGACCTCTTGGACCTTGGGTGCTACTGGCTGCGGCTCGGCCTCGGGGGCAGGTTCCGCCTCAATGACGGGCTCGGGCGCGGCCTCGGCGTTGCGATAGGCACGCTCCAGTAGAGCTTCCTGCGAGTTGAAGGGTTTCTCACCCTCTGCACGCTCTACGGGGACCCAGGTGCCGTCGCTCGTGAGGCTGCGGGCCTTCACGTTGTCGCGCAGCTGCATGCCCATGTACTCGTGTACTAGGGCGCGGCAGGTGGGGTCGAGCACGGGGAAGGCGATCTCCACGCGGTGCTCGGTGTTGCGCGTCATCATGTCGGCCGAGCTCAGATAGATCATGTCCGAGTCCACGCCAAAGGCGTAAACGCGCGCATGCTCCAAAAAGCGTCCGACGATAGAACGGACATGCACGTTCTCGGTCTTGCCCGGAACACCGGGCTTGAGGCACGAGATACCGCGGATGATCATGTCCACGCGGACTCCTGCGCACGATGCCTCGGCGATTTTGTCGATGACCTCGCGGTCGGTCAGCGAGTTGAGCTTAAAGAACACGCGGGCGGGCTCGCCGGCAAGGGCGCGCTGGATCTCGCGATCCAGGCCGCGCATGATGAGCGGTTTCAGTCCGACGGGCGCCACACCCAGGAAGCGGTAGTCGCCGCGCAGGTTGCCCAGCGACAGATTGCGGAAGAACAGGTTGGCGTCTTCACCGATGCCGGGATGGGCGGTCATGAGCATAAAGTCGCTGTAGAGTTTGGCCGTCTTCTCGTTAAAGTTGCCGGTGCCCAAAAGCGTGAGACGGGTGAGCGCCATGCCCTCGCGATAGGTGAGCTGGCAGATCTTTGAGTGGCATTTAAAGCCCTCGGAACCATAGATGACGGTGCAGCCCGCCTCTTCCAGACGCTCGGCCCACTCGATGTTGTTCTGCTCGTCAAAGCGGGCACGAAGTTCCATGAGCACCGTGACCTCTTTGCCGTTCTCGGCAGCATCGATCAGCGATTCGCACAGGCGGCTCTGCTTGGCCACGCGGTAGAGCGTGATGCGCAGCGAGATGCACTCGGGGTCGTAGGCGGCCTCGTGCACCAGATCCAGGAAGGGGTTCATGGCCTCGTAGGGATAAAAGAGCAGCTTGTCGCCCTGCAGCACCTGTTCGCGGATGGAGCGGGTCATGTCGATGTTGGGGTTGGGCTGCGGCTTAAACGGCGTAAAGAGCAGCTCGTTGCGCAGGTGCTCGGGAATCTTGCCCTCAATGCCAAAGACGTAGCCCAGGTTGAGCGGGATATCGCAGGTAAAGACAGAGCGGCGCGAAAGCTCGAGCGCCTTGCGGATGGTCTTGAGCGTTGCCTTCTCGAGCGAGCCCGATACGGCGAGCACCACCGGCTGCAGGCGCAGGCGCTTCTTGAGGATGCGCTTCATGTGCTGGCGGTAATCCTCGTCCTCCTCGACGCCCTCGCCGTCCGGGTCGATATCGGCATTGCGAGTGACGCGGATCAGCGCGCGATCCAGCGGCTTATAGGAGCCAAAGCAGCTGTCCAGGCAGGCGAGAATGACGTCCTCGAGCAAGATGTAGGAGTAGGTGCCGGTGGGCGAGGGAATCTCGACCACGCGGTTCATCGAGGCGGGAATCTCGATCAGGCCCAGCAGGCTCTCCTCGTCGGTGATGCCGTCCAGGCCACAAGCCAGATAGAGTGCGCCGTTGCGCAGGTTGGGGAAGGGATGGCGCGGGTCAATGACCAACGGTGAGATAACCGGCGACACGTAGGCCTGGAAGTAGCGGGTTACGAAGGTGCGCTCCTCGGGCGTAAGCGAATCGATGCGGGCGCGGTGAACGCCCAAGGTGTCGAGCTTGCCTTCGATGCTCTTAAAGATGGATTCCCAACGAGTAAGGAGCCCGGGCATTTCGGCCATGACAGCATCGACCTGTTCGGAGGCGGTCATATTGCTCTTGTTGTCGACAGGCTGTTTTTTGAGCTCTGCCAGATCGGACAGGCCGCCCACGCGCACCATGAGAAACTCGTCGAGGTTAGACTCGAAAATCGACACGAACTTTAGACGCTCGAACAGCGGAACGGTCTCATCGAAGGCTTCGTCGAGCACGCGGTTGTTAAAGCGCAGCCAGCTAAGCTCTCGGTTTTGCGTGTACGAGAAGTCGCGCGGCGGCTTGCGCAGCTTTGCAGCGGCTTGCTTCTTTTCGATTTTGCTCGGCATATGCATCTGTCCGTTCAGTCCCCGTAGGGGACGGTAGCCTAACTCTTATTCACTATTGTCTCAATTTAGTCGACCGCTGGCACGAACGTATCGCGTGAACGGTATCTTTACCTACTTCTTACGCTGACGAGTCATAGGACTGACGCCCTGCTCGTCTGCAAGCGGTCTATATCCTCACTCAACTGGTACGTAAGTGTGAATAAGAATGATGGATAGCTGAATATCATTGAATGCAGGCGGAAACGTAAACAAACATCATTTATATACATAAAACCGATTTAGCTATGCAATTCTGAATCAAAAGTTTAGAGACGCAATCGCAAATGGTTTTTAAGAAAAAAGAGCGTTTACCTTAGAAAAGTTACTTTAGAACGCCGAAGTACATCATGGGGGAATCACATGCGATATACCGTTCATCGCACTTTGTTGACCGTTCGGGGGCGAGGTGGAATTGCGGGTGGAATTTGGATATAACTAGAGCTGTCAGCAAGCAGTGCCCGTTACGGAAGGGCGCTGAGAGATTCGGCCGAAGGGCCCGAAAGAAAGGTAGGAGGCCATGACGAAAGGTCTGCACGTGCCTTCCGAGATCGGCAAGCTCAGGAAGGTCTGCCTGCACCGTCCCGGCGACGAGCTCCTCAACCTGCCGCCCGACGAGCTCGAGCGACTCCTGTTCGACGACGTCCCGTTCCTGGAGGTCGCGCAGCAGGAGCACGACACCTTCGCCCAGATCCTGAGGGACCAGGGCGTGGAGGTCCTCTATCTCGAGAACCTCGTCGCTGAGGTGTTCGACCAGGTCCCCGGCGCCCGCGCCGAGTTCACCGACCAGTACATCGCCGAGGCCGGCATCCGCGGCCAGCACATGCCGCAGATCGTCCGCGAGAAGCTGGACTCCATCGAGGACAACCTCGAGTTCGTCAAGAAGACCATGGCCGGCATGACCAAGTCCGAGATAGACATGCCCCTCACGGCGTCCACGACCCTCGACTCCCTGGTCAACTCCGAGTCCGAGTCCGACCTGATCATCGACCCGATGCCCAACCTCTACTTCACCCGCGACCCGTTCGCGGTCGTCGGCGAGGGCGTCAACCTCAACCGCATGTACTCGGTCACCCGCAACCGCGAGACCCTGTACGGCAAGTACGTCTTCAAGTACCACCCCGACTACAAGGACGTCTCGCTGTACTTCCGCCGCGACTGCCAGTTCCACACCGAGGGCGGCGACGTGCTGAACATCAACGAGAAGACCCTCGCCGTCGGCATCTCCCAGCGCACCCAGGCCGCCGCGATCGACGTCATGGCCCAGAACATCTTCTGGAACTCCGACTCCAAGGTCGAGCGCATCCTGGCCTTCGACATCCCGGTCTCGCGCGCCTTCATGCACCTCGACACGGTCTTCACCCAGATCGACGTCGATAAGTTCACGATCCACCCCGCCATCATGGGCACCCTGCGCGTCTACGAGCTGACCGCCGGCAAGAACCCGGGCGACGTGAACATCCGCCTGATCGAGGACACCCTCGAGCACGTCCTGGAGGACGCCACCGGCGTCGACCAGGTCAAGCTGATCCCCTGCGGCGGCGGCGACCCGATCGCGGCCTCCCGCGAGCAGTGGAACGACGGCTCCAACACCCTGTGCGTCGAGCCCGGCAAGATCTGCGTCTACGCCCGCAACACCGTCACCAACGACGTGCTGTACAAGGAGGGCCTGGACCTTCTCGTCGTGCCCTCCGCCGAGCTCTCCCGCGGCCGCGGCGGCCCGCGCTGCATGAGCATGCCCTTCTGGCGCGAGGACCTCTAAGTTTTTCCGTTTCCGGTGCGGTCCCCCTACAACCGCACCGGTTTCGCCTGTCAAACGGGCTACACTAATTACTTATGTAATTCATTTCTTCGAAAGGAAACGAACCATGGGTGTTAACCTCTCCGGCCGTAGCTTCCTCAAGCTCCTCGACCTCACCACCGAGGAGATCGAGTACCTGCTCAAGCTCTCCAAGAACTTCAAGGACATGAAGCGCGCTGGCGTTCCGCACCGCTATCTCGAGGGCAAGAACATCGTTCTGCTCTTCCAGAAGACCTCCACTCGTACCCGCTGCGCCTTCGAGGTCGGCGGCATGGATCTGGGTATGGGCGTCACCTACCTCGATCCCGGTTCGT
>CAJJZO010000116.1 GCA_905197585.1 uncultured Collinsella sp. | reverse complement strand
GGAGCGGACAACGGGGCTCGAACCCGCGACCCCAACCTTGGCAAGGTTGTGCTCTACCAACTGAGCCATGTCCGCTTACGAGGATTAATCTTACGTGATGCCCGCATCCTATGCAAGAACTTTTTTTGAAAAGTTTTGCGACGCCCTCGCGAACCTCGCGAAGACATCAGCCACCACGGAAGGCGCAGGCAAACGCAAACTCGCCGCAAGAGGCCCTTACATCTCACCGAGCATGATCCAGGCAGAGCTGTCCTGCGCGAGTCTGCCGTCTGCAAGCGCTGATGAGGTGAGCAGGACCCTGCCCGCCGGCAGCTCCACGGGTGCTGCACCGAAGTTCGTCACGCACGCCCAGCCGTTATCGCGGCGATAGGCGATGACGCCGCCCTCAGCGCCCTCGGCACCATCCGCAAGACCGGTGCGCCCGTCAAGATCGAGCCACGCAAGATCGTTGGCGCACCCGCGCAGCTTGCGCCGCAGCCAGAGGGCGTCACGATAGAGCGCAAGCATCGATGTCGGGTCCACTTCTTCCCTATCGGCAGCATAATCGGAAAACCATGCAGGCTGCGGCAGATGGGGCGCCGCATCGGCGTCTGCCGGCGAAAACCCAAACGATCCGCCCTGCGCGGGATCGTCCGCCGCCACCCACGGCAGGGGCACGCGACAGCCGTCGCGCCCCTTCTCGCGCTTCGGTCCGTGCGTATTGGCCGCACTGGGATCTTCGAGTGCAGCCCACGGGATATCAGCCACCTCAAAAAGGCCGAGCTCCTCACCCTGATACACGTATGCCGAGCCCGGAAGCGCCAGCTCAAGCAAAAGGGCCGCCCGCGCGCGGCGCTCGCCGAGTTCACGGTCCTCGTCATAAGACGACCCGTCGCGCAAGAGCCAGTCGAGCGCAATCTGGTGGTAGCGCGTCGCCTTGATTTGCGGCAGGGCATAGCGTGTCGCCACGCGCGGCACGTCGTGGTTGGAGAGTACCCAGGTCGAGGCGGAATCGGATTCGACGGCTGCCTTCAAGCCCTTCTCGATTGCAGTGTGCATGTCATCATAGGTCCAAGTGGCCTTGGCAAACTCAAAGTTGAATGTCTGGCCAAGCTCGCTGGGACGCGCGTAGAGATACTGGCGCTCGGGCAGCACCCACGCCTCGGCAACGGCACTGCGCGGCGGATTATAGCGGTCGAACACGCGGCGCCACTCGCGATAGATCTCGTGGACCTCATTGCGGTCCCACAGCGGATGGGTGCCGTCGTCAACCATGTCATCGCCCTCGGCGAGATGCCACCGGTCGAGGTCATCGCGGTCGAGATCCTTGGCGAGACCCTGCGCCACATCAATGCGAAAGCCGTCGACGCCTCGATCGCTCCAAAACGCCAGGACGTCGCAAAAGAGCGCGTGAACCTCAGGGCATGACCAGTCAAAGTCCGGCTGCTCGGGCGTAAACATGTGCAGATACCACTGACCGTCCGCAACACGCGTCCATGCGGGGCCGCCAAAGTTGGCATTCCAATTGGTGGGAGGCAGCTCGCCATGCTCGCCGCGACCATCGCGGAAGATATAACGGGCGCGCTTGGGCGATCCGGGGCCGGCGGCAAGAGCGGCTTTGAACCAGGGGTGCTGGTTGGATGAATGGTTGGGCACGATGTCGACGATGACCTTGATGCCGCGCGCGTGAGCCGCAGCGATCATGTCATCGAAGTCGTCAAGCGAGCCGAGACGTGGGTCGACATCGCAGTAGTCCGCCACATCATAGCCGCCATCGACAAGAGGCGAAGGGTAAAACGGGCTCAGCCAGATGGCCTCGATACCCAGTCGCTCAAGATAGTCCATCTGCTGGGTAATGCCCGCGATATCGCCCAGACCCGAACCAGTCGAATCCTTAAACGAGCGCGGGTAGATCTGATAGATCGCGGCATCGGACATCCATGAGCGCGAAGAAGACTTTTCTGTAGCCATGGGGCGTATCTCCCTTGCAACGAGGTTATGCGAGATGCCCACGATGATACGCCCAAAGCGGACATTCGCGACAAACAACGCCACAGCCACGCCCCAAAACGATCGCTCCCTCGCGGGTTCGAGCCCAGGCGACGGGTACGAAAAAGCCCGGCTACCGTAGTAGTCGGGCTGTTACGTTTGGAGCGGACAACGGGGCTCGAACCCGCGACCCCAACCTTGGCAAGGTTGTGCTCTACCAACTGAGCCATGTCCGCTTGCGGGTTATTAATTTACGCGAGTTGTCCAAAAGACGCAAGTACTTTTTTCAAAAAACTTGTCTGCCGCATGTTCTTAATAGCCAAACGCGCTAAAGCGATTGGCTAGGCACACGATTCCAGCGCTCCGCTAAACAGCTTCACCATCTGCACGCGCGTGCCGGCGCCGTCCGTACGACGAGCAACCTCCACGTTATCGACGAGCATACGCATAAGCTTGATACCACGGCCGCGTTCCTCAGATGCAACCGGCTCGCTCGTTTCATCGATAGAATAGCCGGCACCTCGATCAAGCACCTCAACCACAACGCGATCGCCATAGGCCTGAACCGTCAGGACGCACCCGATACCGCCCGCATGGTCATAGGCATTACCCAGCGCCTCCCCCGACGCCAATGCGACATCGTAGCGCTCGTCACGGCGCAACGGAAGCGATTCAAGGAGTTCGGCGATGCGATGTCGGTAGTATGGAAGATTCTCGATACCCTGACGGACCTCGACGCTCTTACTCCAGCGAGGCAGCTCCCCCACCGGAATGGCGGGAATAGACTCCCGTGCCGGCCCCGCGACATGAAGGATATCGACAAGACGAGCAATCTCCAAAAAGCGAACAACTTCACCTGATGCATTGACGAGCGAAAGCAGGCCTTCTCGCCTCATGAGCTCACGAGCGCGCGTAAGCAGGAATGCCAAGCCCGTCGAATCGATAAAGCTAACAGCCTGACAGTTGATGACAACACGACGCACGCCGCGGCCAATCAAAGCATCCAACCGCCGACGCAGCGCAGGCACCGTGGCGATGTCGATATCGCCTGGTGGCGTCAAAACCGCTATGTCATTCCACTCATTCATACGACCATGGTTCCCCAAAAAAGCCCACTCGATGCATTCGTTTCCCCAACCGTGCGGATTCAGCCCGTTCAGCGCCGTCTATGAACGACCCCGTAAAAACTCAAGGGACACCAATGCAATGTCATCGTCCAGCGCCGATTCGGTAAATCGGTCAAGCTCGCCCAAGACCTTGCCGCAAATGCCCGACACGCCCTCCCCCGAAACAGAAAGCAGAAGATCGCGCAAGCGCTGCTCGCCAAAGAACGCTCCGGTGCGGTCGCGGGCCTCAATCGTTCCATCCGTATACATGAAGAGCATGTCGCCGGGGGCGAACGTAAACACGCCTGTCTCGTACACCATACTCTCAAAGGCACCGATTACACCCGATTGGCATCCAAGTAGCTCGACCTCTCCCCCACGAGCCTCGCCGCCACCCAGTGGCATCGACTCTGGCCTGATGACCATGGTCGGAGGATGGCCCGCCGAACAATACGTTGCGCGTCCGGCTTTCAGGTCAATCTTGGCGATAAAGGCTGTCACGAACGTCTCGACCCTCGAAAAGCCCATGAGCATACTGTTAAGGGAGCGTGCCATGCGGGCCGGTCCAGCGCCCTCCCACGCATATGCCGTCAGGGCCGTCTTGACGAGCGCGGACATCGATGCGGCCTCAATGCCTTTGCCAGACACATCACCCAGAATCATGACGGCGCAGTCGTCGGGAAGACGGATGAGCGTATAGAAATCGCCGCCGACCAACGCCGAGTTCGTGGCCGACAGGTACACCGAATCGGTTGCGATACCCGGAACATCCCCCAGGGAATTTCTCATGCCGATCTGAAGGGTCTGAGCGATATGACGCTCCTCGCGCTTTTGAGATTCACCTTCGTAGATCAGTTCAAAGTCATGCGCCAAGTGCACCAAGTAGTCATATTCAAGGTCATCAATCGGCTCTTGGCTGCCATCACGAAGCAGTAGCGCGCGCGTCGTCGGGCTCTTCGCAACAGAAGCAGGAACAATTGCGTCGTTACTGTGCTTGCCATCACCCTTAGAGCGTGGTCGCCCCGCCTCGATGCCGGAGTCGACGTAGAGACCTTGACAAGGCAGACCATGCGCCCTAAGCCAGCCTCCCATAGGCATCGATTCGTCAACGCGAGTTATACGGACGTGTTTAAGGTCCTCGGCACTCGTACCGCCCAAAACAGATGCCTCAAAGCCATCAGGGCCAGCCCCCAGACGTGCCGCTGGCGCCGTCGTGGAAAAGAAAAGCTTCTCGGGATCGTCCGGCAAAGCAACGCGACTGCCGCCTTCAAAATCTATGACGTAGGAATCCAGACTGGCGTCATACTCAACAGGGCAAAAATGGCAGTTGAGCATATTGCAGATCTCGGACGATACCGCCTGGGTAGCCGCGACGGAATCGTCTAGAAAGGTAAACAACTCATCACGTAAGACATTGAGCGAGCGGCCAAGCTCGGCCGTGCGACGAGAGCGAAGACTCGATGCCATGCCGACCAGTTGGATAGACAGGTAATCGCAAATGACCTCGAGCACATTAACGTCATAGGCAAGCGTTGCCTGAGGGCGTTTCCAACCAACTTCCAGCACGCCAAGGATCTGCGTACCGTAAAAAACGGGAAGACAGATCTCGCTGCGGTACGGAGGCATATCCTGCATACGCAACAGGTGCTTAGAACGATTGTCCAGGTCCATAAACATACCGGAGGCGGCCTTATCACCCTTAAGGTCCTGTTGAATCGACAAGCGACAGGCACGCGACTCACGAAGAACATACGTCGGAATGCCAGCGCCATACGGCAAAAACTCAGGCAGGTAGCTGTCGTACAGCTCCTTGGAAACACCGCGAAGTTTAAAACCGCCGCTCTCAGAAAAATAGATAGCAGCACCCGAAGCATCGAGCGTTCCTACAAGCTGGTTCAAAACGGTATCAAGTAGGCTGGGCAGCTCATCGGAGCCCACGGTACTCATAATGACCGAGAGCGTGCCAGAGAGGCGCTTGTTAGCCACTCTAAGCTCCGAAAGAGCACGCTTGAGCTGACGGTCGTGCGAATACTGTTCTTCGATGCTATGGAGCGCCACCAGGACACGTGGCGCGCGGCGCCCAAAGATGCGTGGAGGCGTTACGGAGCCCGCACGAACCAAGACGGGGATAAAGGAGCCGTCACTCAGCTTGAGCATCAGTTCGTTCTCGGAGCCATCAGTTTCAAATGGCAGACGATCTTGCGTCGCACGTTCAAAAGCGGACGAGTACAGGACGTCTTTAACATCTCCACCGATGACGTCGGCGCGTTCCTCGCACATCAAACCAAGTAAGCGATTATTCACATGCAGAATGGTTCCGTCGAGCTCGCAGATGATGACAGCATCGCTCGTGATCTCGACTAGTTGGGCAACGTCTGCCCACTCGTTGCGTTCAAGCGTTTCCATCGTGGACCCCACCGTCTATCGGTAACAAAAAAGCCTCCGAAGAGGCTTCTCATATGCGATGGTGTCGGAGGCGGGACTTGAACCCGCATGACCAAAAAGCGGTCACTAGCACCTCAAGCTAGCGCGTCTGCCAATTCCGCCACTCCGACATGCTATGTTGTTGATTCACGGTTCGTTTTGTCGGACCCGCGCGTTCAACGAGGAAGATAATAACCTATGATTCGAGAACTGTGCAAGCACTTTTTTCAAAAAAGTTTACGAATTTGTAAATGCGCAGGTAGACGCTTATGTCCGGTCCCGAATCGGTGTTGCCTCCCGGCGCGTCCTCGGGCATGAGCGATATTTTGCTGCGCACTTCGTGCTGCAAAATATCG
>CAJJZO010000115.1 GCA_905197585.1 uncultured Collinsella sp. | reverse complement strand
GAGCCAGTACAGCACGTTGGAGACCAGGAAGGAGCGGACCTCGCCGCGGGCGAAGTCAAACTTGTGCGTGCCCCAGTTGGGGTGAATCTCGTGCTCAAACAACATGTGGCCGTTAAAGGTGGCAAGGCCGTGGGAGTCGGCGCAAAAACCGCCGGGCACCCAGTCCATGATCACGCCAATGCCGGCCTCGTGGCATGCATCGATAAAATGCATGAGCTGCTGCGGGTTGCCGTAGCGCGACGTGGCGGCGTAGTAGCCGGTCGTCTGGTAGCCCCAGGAGCCATCGAAGGGATGCTCCATAAGCGGCATGACCTCGATATGCGTGTAGCCCATGTCGCGCACGTAGTCCACGAGCTCCACCGACAGGTCGTCGTAGGTGTAAAACTCGCCGCGCTGCGCGGGGAAAGGGTCCATGGGGCCGGGGTAGTTGCCGTACTCGTCCGGCTCGCCCTGCGGCGCGTCGCCGTGGCGCTTCCACGAGCCAATATGCACCTCGTAGATGTTGAGCGGCTGCGACATGTGGTTGTGGCCGGCGCGGCGCTTGAGCCACGCGGCGGCGTTCCACTTATAGCCGTCGAGGGTCCACAGCACGCTGGCGGTACCCGGAGGGCACTCGGCCTTAAAGGCATACGGATCGGCTTTGTAGAGCTTCTCGCCCTCGTTGGTCTCGATGAGATATTTATAGAGCTGGCCCTGCTCGGCGCCAGGAATAAAGCCTTCCCAAATAGCGCTCGTATGCACGGGCACCAGCGGGTTGGCTTGCTCATCCCAATTGTTGAATTCACCGATAACGTGGACGCTCTTAACGTCGGGCGCCCAAACGCAAAAGCGCCAGCCGCGCGTGCGCTGCTGCGTGTCGGGATGCGCGCCCATCTTTTCCCAGCTGCGCTCCCACATACCAATGCCAAACAGGTAGACATCGTCCTTGGAGAGCTCCGGTGCGTGCGGAGCCGGTTTGCGGGTTGCGGGCTTTTTAGCCGTTGGCTTTAGCTTTGTATCGCTCACGTTTGATCCCATCATGACGCGGCAGCGTGTTGCCTTGGTGACTAGATGCGAAAGGTCCAAGGCTGCACGAATCGAAGGGACGGCGAAGTTTCTGTGATTCGTTCCACCTCGCGTGCTCGGTGGAACTTTCGGCAGAAACAACGATAACACCTGTGCGTTAGTTTTATGGACGAAAGCGGATTTGCGGGGGCGTTTAATCGGTAAGCGACATGTTTATACCACTGGCAGAATTGCTGTGGTAAAACTCTTGACAGTTTTACCAATTAGGGTTTCAAAATTGTTAGCCTGACGTTTGGTAAAACGTTTTTAGCAGGTTGTTTACCATTTGACATCGAAAGGTTCGTTTATGTCCCATACCGCCGCTCCCAAGGTTGCTTTTATTTTCGATTGCGACGGCACACTGGTTAATAGCACCCCCGTTTGGGCCTATGCCCAGCCCGAGTTATTGCACCGCCACGGTGTCGACGTGACCGTAGATGACTTTGCCCAATTTGAGCACCTGTCGCTGGAGGACGAGTGCCAGGCCTACCACGACACCTGGGGCATTGGCGCGAATGGCGAGGAGCTGTACCGCGAGCTGAGTAATATTCTGATTGATGGGTACTCCAAGGTGCCGCCGCGCGAGGGGCTCCTGGCATTTTTGGAGCAGGCGAAGGCGGCAGGTATTGCCATGTGCGTGGCTACGCCCACGCCGGCCGAGCTGGTGCAGTCCGCGCTCGCTGGTGCCGGGCGCGACGCTTACATGGAGTTAATTACCACGACGGGTGAAGCAGGACGCTCCAAGCAGTTCCCCGATGTGTACGAGCTGGCGCAGCGCCGCCTGGAGGAGCGCCATGGGCACAAGTTTGAGCGCGCATGGGTGTTTGAGGACGCCGTCTTTGGCCTAAAGAGCTCTGGGGTCGCCGGCTTTAAACGTGTAGGTATTTATGACCCGCACGGCCGCATGAAGCGCGACGACGTGCGTGCCAACTGCGATATCTTTATCGATAGCTACGAGGAGCTTGACCTGGCCCACGTGCTTTCGTTTGAGGGATAGGCGAGAGCTGTGGGTTGCAAGGTATTAGTGGTCTGCGGCTCGCCCGTGGTGGCGAGCGCGGATCTGTTGCGTAGGCTAGCAGGGGAGTGCGACCACATTGTCGCCGTGGACCGCGGACTCGACGCGCTGCTGGGCGCAGGACTGGGCTGCGATGTATATGTGGGAGATGCCGACACAGTTAGCGACGCCGGCCGCGCGCTGGTCGATGCCGCCACCGACTTTGAGGTAGAACGCCACGACCCGTACAAGGACTATACCGATCTTGCGTTGGCGCTCGATTCCGTCCGCCGTCGCTGGCCGGTTGCCGATGTGGTTGCGACTTGCGCTACGGGCGGCCGCCCGGACATGGCACTTTCCGTACTGGGGTTGCTTGCAGGCTACAAGGACGCCCCTGTCTGGATTGTGGAGGACAAGGTGGTCTCCCGCATCCTTCGCGCAGGAGAATCGTGGACCATCGAAGGTGCCGAGGGCAAGACGTTTTCCATCATCGCCATAGCGCCTGGGACGGTGGCAACCGAGCACGGCCTAGAGTGGGAACTAGATCACGCTTCGTTAGGCCTACTAGCCGACACGGGCATCAGCAACGTCGTCAGGTCAACAGCCACGATCCAAGTCCATCAAGGCGTCGCAATCGGTTATTTGCTGCATCAGGGTTTTATCGGGACGGTGGGTTAATTGACTGATTTTGCCGAAGTCAAAATCAGTCAATTCAGCCCCGTCCCAGGAAAACCCGTAAGAAAAGTTTCAACAAAAACCTCTTGCATCAAAGAAAGTCTTCCCCTATAGTATCTCCACGTCACGGGGGCGTAGCTCAGCTGGGAGAGCGCTTGACTGGCAGTCAAGAGGTCAGGGGTTCGATCCCCCTCGTCTCCACCATCGTGAATGCAAAGGCCTTCGGTATTCCGAGGGCCTTTTTTCATGCCAAAATACCTCGCGCCGCAAACCCCTCCTACACCAACAAAAAGTTGCACAATTTATTTCCCGTGCCTGTACATAGTTTGTTAGACAAACGAGATTATCGGCACAGCTCGCTGCTACATTTAGGCGTTCAGGAACGCCCCTAATCACCGTTAGCATCCCAATAACCTGCATCAATGTGAACAACATCCCAAAACAACCCCCTTAAGCACGCTAAATGAACGATATGTTGTCCACCACAAGCCAAATCAGTTTCGCTACCAGCTTGTGCTAGGATACCTAACGTTACATGAGTTCAACTGTGCTCACGGCTCCAGCAAGTCGCAAAGCGCAGGGTCGATCAGCATCCGGCCGTAACGGCGGTGTCAGAAACACCACGAGCTCCAATAAAGAAGTCATGCGACGTTATTTATTTGCATTTGGTAATTCCATGGTGCAATTAATAGCTTGTATGCCAATGCGAAACAGTTTTGCAGCTGTTTGCGTGCGGTCTAGTTTTGTTCCCGCTTGACTGGATCGCACGCAGCCAGCTGGGGTTACGGTCATTTTGCGATACACGTCCGCGACTCTAGCAACTGCGCTTATACATACCGTTCACGGTGGGGCAGAGCCACGTGCTTGTCTGACTGGGCTCAGGGTTTGAATATGGAGCGCCTTCGCGCACAAGCGCCCTGGCGAAGCCATACCCAAACCCCGTGAGCCACACGTAAGACAGCAAGGGGGTGGTGCTCGTGTGGTATGTGATCCAGGTCATTAACGGTCGCGAAGACGTAATGCGCGAGCGCATCGAGCGCATGGTGCCGGCTGGCGCCATGCAGGAGCTCTTTTATCCCCAGTATCAAACCGAGATCAAGGTGCACGGCGAATGGGTCAACACGACCAAGCCGCTCTTTCCCGGTTATCTTATCTGCGACACGGCAGATCCCCGCACCGTGCAACAGTATCTGCTGCGCATGGACGACTTTGCCCGGGTGCTATCCCAGGACGGTCAGTTTGTGCCGCTGGCAAAAGAAGAGGTCCAGCTTATTAGCAGCTTTACTCATAGGGGAGACCGCGTAGTGCCCATGAGCGAGGCCCTAAAAGACGGCGACCAGGTCGTGGTGACGGCAGGTCCGCTACTGGGTCACGAGGGACTTATCAAAACCATTAACAGACGCAAGAGCACTGCTTATTTGGAGCTCGACCTATGCGGCCGACGCGTAACTACGCGCGTTGGCCTTGCCGTGCTTTCAGCCGAGCAGCGCGTAATGCGAAACCTTAAAAAGGCGATCGCCTAGCTGCGGGCGGTCGCTACACAGAACAGGGAGGATCCCCAACCCGGGGACGAAGTGTTGGAAGAGAACGTGTCGGATAAAACAGAATATGCAACGAATGCGCCCGCGGGCGCGGCACTCATTGCTCAGGCCATGGACCGGCGTGAAGGGGCCGGTCGCTACAAGGCCATGCAATCCATCATGGACTGGGATCGCTCGCGCATGGCGTACAGGGCTGTGAAGCGCACGTTTGACATCGTGTTCAGCGGTGCCATCCTCATTGTTATCGCAATCCCCAGCTTGGTGCTGGCGGCGGCCATCCGCATGGAGAGCGAGGGCAGCCCCTTCTACAGCCAGATCCGTGTTGGTCAGACCCGCCCCGACGGCAGCCTGTCTACCTTCCGCATGTGGAAGTTCCGATCCATGTACAAGGACGCCGACGAGCGCCTCGCCGAGCTCAAGGGGCAGAACGAGATCGCCGGCGCTATGTTCAAGATGAAGGATGACCCGCGCGTAACGAAGATCGGCAAGTTCATCCGCAAGCACTCCATCGACGAGTTCCCGCAGTTCCTGAACGTCTTTCTGGGTCAGATGTCCGTGGTGGGCCCGCGTCCGCCGCTGCCGAATGAGGTGGCCGAGTACACGGAATACGACCTGCAGCGCCTGGCCGTGAAGCCGGGAATTACCGGCTGGTGGCAGGTTACGGAGCGCAACTCGACCGGATTCGACGGGATGGTTCGTCGCGACCTGGAATACATTGCGCGACGCGGGCTCCTCACCGATTTGAGAATTATCGCTCTCACCATCATCGAAGTGATCACGGGAAAGGGTGCGTGCTAGATGGATCTTTCAAAAGCCAAAGTGTGTATCCCGAGTTCAAGTGGAGGACATCTGACTCATATGTGGCTCTTGAGGCCATTTTGGTCACAAGCTGCCGATAGGTTCTGGGTGACCTTCGACAAGGAGGACGCGAATTCTCTTCTGGAAGGGGAGCGCGTCTACCATTGCCACTATCCGACGAACCGCAACATCCCGAACCTGCTGAAGAACACGGTTCTCGCCTGGAAGGTGCTCCGCAAGGAGCGTCCTAACCTAATTATCTCGTCTGGAGCTGCCGTGGCAGTTCCTTTCTTCGTACTGGGCAAGCTGCTGGGTGCCAAATGCGTTTACGTAGAGGTGTTCGACCGCGTGGATAAGCCGACCATGACAGGTCGGATGCTCAACGGGATCGCTGACCTGTTCGTTGTCCAGTGGCCGGAGCAACTGGAAGTATACAAGCACGCCGTGAACCTCGGCTCGATTTTCTAAGAAGTGGTCGAATGATTTTCGTTACCGTGGGCACCCACGAGCAGCAGTTCAATCGCTTGGTCAAGGCTGTCGACGAACTCAGGGCGGTCGGGATACTTACGGAACCGGTTTTCATTCAGACAGGCTATTCAACATATGAGCCTATCCATTGTGATCACTCGCGTTTTGTGCCGTTCCATCAGATGAAGAATTATATGGAAGTTGCGGATGTGGTGATTACGCATGGTGGCCCTTCGAGCTTCTTTGAGGCGATGGCGGCCGGGAAGGTCCCTGTTGTTGTTCCGCGTCGAGGGGACCTTGGCGAACACGTGAATGATCATCAAGCGGATTTCGTTCGCATTGTGGCGGAGCGCCAGGGCGGTATCGTGCCTATTTATGACGTTAAAGAGCTGCCTCAAGCAATAGAACGC
>CAJJZO010000114.1 GCA_905197585.1 uncultured Collinsella sp. | reverse complement strand
GATGCCGCGCGCGGCCTCGGGGTTCGAGATGTCGCGACGCACGCGGCCGACCCAAATCAGGTCCTGGTCGGACGTATCCATCGGCATGGGGAAGCGGTCGTGTGCATCCTCGGCAGCCATATCGTCAACCAGCTTGACGCCGGGAGCAGCAGCCAGCGCAGCACGAGCCTCCTCAACCGTTATATCGCGCTCAAACTCGAGCGTAATGCTCTCGGAATGCGAACGCAGCACGGGCACGCGCACGCAGGTGCAGTTCACGCGCAGCTCGGGCAGGTGCATGATCTTGCGGCCCTCGTTTTGCAGCTTCATCTCCTCGGAGGTAAAGCCCTCCTCCTTGACGCCGCCAATCTGCGGAATCAGGTTGCTCGCGAGCTGGGCGGCAAACGCGCGCGGCTCGGGAATCTCCTCGCCACGGCCCAGGGCGGCCAGCTGAGCCTCGAGCTCGGCCATACCGGGGGCGCCAGCACCCGAAGCCGCCTGGTACGTCGAGACGATCATGCGCTTCACACCAGCGAGCTGATGCAGTGGCCACGTGGGAACCAGGCCGATAATGGTCGCGCAGTTGGGGTTGGCGATAAGGCCGTGATGCCACTTGATATCGTCGGCATTGATCTCGGGCACGACCAGCGGCACCTCGGGATCCATGCGGAAGGCATGGCTGTTGTCGACCACGACGGCGCCGCGCTTGACGGCCTCGGGCAGTAGCTCCTTCGCGATGTCGTCGCCGGCAGCTCCAAGCACAATGTCACAGCCCTCAAAGGCCTCGGGACAAGCCTCTTCGATCACGATCTGCTCGCCGCGGAACTCGACGGTCTTGCCCGCAGAACGCGCGCTCGCCAACAGCTTGAGCTTGCCAACCGGGAACTCCTGCTCGTTGAGGCACTCGAGCATCTGGGTGCCCACGGCTCCCGTCGCGCCCAAAATAGCAACCGTGTACTGTTTCATGCTTCCCCCTTTAAAGGTTGTGGCTTTTGCCCGCACGCCAAGCAGGCCGATTATTGTTGCCAGTGTATACAAGAACGGGGCGGGCACGAAACCCGCCCCGTCGAAACGAAACCGAAACGAAACGCCCCGCCGTAGATTTTTGAGGCGAGTCCCAAAAATCTAGCGAGATAGCAGCTACTTGTGGAGCGCAGCCAGAGCAGGATCGACCGGCGCGGAAGCCTCCAGGTCGGAGACCTTCACAATGCCGTTCTCATCGGAGAAGGCACGGTAAATGGTCCGAATCGCCAGATCGAAGTCCTTCTCCTCCACGCCAATGATGATGTTGATCTCGTCGCAGCTCTGCGAAATCATACGCACGCTCACGCCGGCCTGGCCAAGCATGCCAAACAGATGGCCCGAGATGCCGGCACGACCACGCAGGTTGCGGCCGACGGTAGCGATAAGCGCCAGGCCCTCGACGACCTCGATCTCGAGCGGCTCGACCTCCTGCTGAATATCGCTCACAAGCGAGTACAGCGAATCGTGAACGTCCTGTTCCTGCACCACGGCGCCAAAGCGGTCGACACCGGTGGGCATGTGCTCAACGGAAACGTCATAGCGCTCGAAGACCGAAAGAGCGCGGCGCATAAAGCCAACGCGGGGCTTGGTGCGGTCGCGGGCCACATTGATGGCGACAAAGCCGCGTTTGCCGGTCACGCCGGTAATGATGGGCTCCGCCTCGCCCTCGTCAGCCGTCTCGCTAATGATGGTGCCGGGGTCCTGCGGCGCATTGGTGTTCTTGATGACCAGCGGAATACCCGCCTCGCGCACAGGGAACACGGCCTCCTCGTGCAGAACGCTTGCGCCCATGTACGAAAGCTCGCGCAGCTCCTCGTAGGTAACGCGCGCAATGGGCTGAGCCTCGGGAACAATACGCGGATCGGCAGAATAGAAGCCCGAGACGTCGGTCCAGTTCTCGTACAGGTCGGCGCCCAGGCACTTGGCCAGGATTGAGCCCGAGATATCGCCGCCGCCACGATCGAGCAGCTTGATCTGGCCCTCACGCGTCGCGCCGTAGAAACCGGGCATAACAAAGCCGCCCTGCTGGCCGTACTCCTGCACCAGCTCGGAGGTGCGGTTCATGCTGAGCGTACCGTCGTGATGGAATGCCACAACCGTCGCAGCGTCCAGGAACGGCAGACCCAGGTACTCGGACATCAGGCGAGCGGTGAAGTACTCGCCGCGGCTCACGAGCTCCTCGGTGGAGTAGCCGCCCGAGCGGGCGCGCTCGGCAAAGGCCGCGAACTCCTCACGGATGGGATAGGTGAGCTCCAACTCGTCAGCGATATCAAAATAGCGCTGGCCAATGTCCTCGAGCAGCTCCTCACACGACACGTGATACTTAACGTGCGCGTTAACCAGGTAGAGCAGGTCGGTCACCTTGGTGTCGCCCTTAAAGCGGCGGCCGCAGGCGGAAACCACCACAAAACGGCGGGCAGGGTCGGCATCGACGATGGCCTTGATCTTCTTGAAGTGTTCGGCGTCGGCGACCGACGAGCCGCCAAACTTGGCAATCTTAATCATGGGCTTGAGGTTACCTTTCTAAAAGCCTCTGCAAACCTGTTTTGCGCGCTCTGATACCATGGTTTCACCGATTGGGACCAAGGCATCCGAGGAGCAGTGTTATATGGGAACTTATCATAGTACACGAGGACGCACTTTATCGTGCTCAAGTAAGGTGGCAATCCGCACCGGCATCGCTCCCGACGGGGGTTTGTTTGTCTCGGACGAGCTCGGCACCCAGCAGGTCGATATCAGCTCGCTTGCAGATAAATCGTACTTTGAAATCGCTCAAGATGTGTTGGGAATGTTACTGAATGATTACACGGCCGAAGAAATTTCGGCGTGTGTCGACGAGGCATACCGCGGCACGTTCGCGAGTGAAGAGGTTACGCCACTCGTCAAACTCGACGCTGCGCCGGGCGCCGACGCCCCTCAGACCTATGTGATGGAGCTCTTTGGCGGCCCCACGAGCGCCTTTAAGGACGTCGCCCTACAGATGCTCCCCCGCCTGATGGCCCGCACCTCCGCCCAGGACGGCGGCGCTGAGCGCATCATGATCGTCACCGCCACGTCGGGCGACACGGGCAAGGCAGCACTCGCCGGTTTTGCCGACGCTCCGGGCACGGGCATCACCGTCTTTTATCCCGAGGGCAAGGTCAGCCGCGTCCAGAACCTGCAGATGTCCACGCAGGAGGGCGACAACGTCGCCGTCTGCGGCATCCGCGGCAACTTTGACGACGCTCAGAGCGCCGTCAAGCGCATCTTTGCCGATAAGGAGCTTGCCGAGCGTCTGGAGGCCGCCGGCACGGTGCTTTCGAGCGCCAACTCCATCAATGTCGGTCGCCTGGTACCGCAGGTCGTCTACTACTTTGCCGCCTATGCGCAGCTGTTGCGCGCCGGCGCCATCGAGGCCGGCGACGCCGTGGAGTTCTGCGTACCGACCGGCAACTTCGGCGATATCTTGGCCGGCTACTACGCCAAGCGCATGGGTCTGCCCGTCGCCAAGCTCGTCGTGGCGAGCGACAAGAACAACGTGCTTGCCGACTTCCTGACCACCGGCGTTTACGACCGTAACCGCCCGTTCTTCACGACCATCTCGCCGTCGATGGACATCCTTATTAGCTCCAACCTCGAGCGCATGCTCTACTTCCTGTCCGATGGCGACTGCGAACTCGTTGCCGGCCTTATGGAGCAGCTGGCACAGACTGGTCGCTACGAGGTTCCCGCCGACCTGCTGGCAAAGATTCAGAGCGTCTTTGGCTGCGGTTGGGCCAGCGAGGACGAGGTCCGCGCTGCCATCAAGAGTTGCTGGGATGCGAACGGCTACGTGATCGACCCGCACACCGCCTGCGGCTATCACGTCTTTGAGCAGGTCGTTCCCGCCGAGGGTGCCAAGGCCCGCGTGCTGCTTTCGACCGCCAGCCCCTACAAGTTCCCGCGCGCCTGCTGCGACGCCCTGGGCCTCGACGTTCCCGAAGATGATTTTGAGGCTATGCGTGTGCTCGAGCAGGCCACCAACACGGTCGCCCCGACCCAGCTCGCCGAACTCGAATCCAAGCCCGTCCGCTTCGAAGACGTCTGCGACGTCGATGAGATGGCAAGCTACGTCGAGTCTGCAGCAAAACGAATGAGCACCAACTAGATCCCTTATTAAGCGCCGGCGAAAGCCGGCGCACCTTCTAATTATTTAGCTTTCGGGATGATGACGAGCGTGCGAGCGGGTCTGGCCGTTTAGTTCGTCGCGAGTTCCGCACGAGCCGGAAAGCACTTAATGTGCTTTCCGTGCGAGCAGGACTGTTCGCAGTAGCAAACTAAAGGCCAAGGGGCCCAGTCAACCTATCAGCAGCGATTACTCAGCAGCTAGTTGAATTTGAAGATCTTTGAGGCAAGACGGTATAGGCCGAGCGTGGTTTTGTCTCCGGCTCGACCACGCAGATTGGTAAAGAAGCCCACCACGCCGTAGCGTGCACGACGATACATGCGCTCGTCGTAAGCCTTCAAATCATTCCACAGCGTCTTCAGGCGCTCATCGGCGCAATCTTCCTCGGAAAGCTTGGTAAGCACCGAGCAGATCGCCATCATCATGGTGAAGTAGCCCATCATGTACGAGCGCAGGCGCGAAGCCTCAACGTCCTGGTACAAATGGTAGGACTCCATCATGATGCGCGTAACGCGGAACTGTTGGTCCAGACGCTTGACCATCGTGGCCTCGTTAACGCTCTGGCCCTCACGGCCAATAAAGTACCGGTAGAGGTCGATATCGGCGTAATACATGGTCTTGCAACGCGGCAGCGGCACGTAAGCGTAGATGTTGTCCACGTAGAAGGTGTGCGGCGGCATGGGCAGGTTAGACTCGCGCAGCACATCCGTGCGATAGCACAGGCTGTGCATGAGCAGATTCTGGTCCAGACGGAAATGACCGATCTGATCCCAGGTAAAGATCTTTTTGCGCGGCAGGGCAAATTTGTAGCCAATAGCGGTATGCGTGCCCTCGTAAACCTTCTCGTACACGTAGTTCGAGATAAACAGGTCAACGCGCTGGTCGCGCTCCTCAAAGCCACGCAGAATCGACAGCATGGTCGAAAGGGCAGCGCCGTCAAGCCAGTCGTCCGAGTCGACAACCTTGTAGTAGGTGCCCTGCGCCTCGCGCAGACCCGAAAGGACAGCAATACCGTGACCGCCATTCTCCTGGTGCACCGCGCGGATGATTCCAGGATAACGGGCCTCCCACTCGTCGGCCTTGGCGGCCGTCTCGTCCTTGGAGCCGTCGTCCACCACGATAATCTCGATATCGGTAGCGTAATTGCTCCCCTCCAGAATGGAGGTGATGCAATGGTCCATGTCCTTGGCGGCGTTATACGAGGGAATACCGAATGTTATGACTTTATGCATGGCAGGCGATAATCTCATCCGAAAGATCGAGGGCGGAATTGGTCACGGCGTCCATATCGTAGTAACGATACTCGGCCAGACGACCCACCGGGTGGAAGTTCGTCAGGTTCTGAACGCGCTCAAGATAGCGTTCATAGAGCTCACGGTTCTCGGGCTCAAGAATGGCGTAGTATGGCGTCTCGCCCGAGCCGGGCGTATAAGCCTTGGAGTACTCCTTCATGATGGTGGTCTTGCCGGGCAGGACCTGACCGGTCATGTTCTTGAACTCGGTAATGCGCGTGTAGTCCTCGCTCGTAGTGTAGTTGACGGTGCCCACGGGCTGGAACTGGTCCATTTCGAGCGTCTCGAATTTCATGTCAAGCGTGCGGTACGGCAGGGCGCCCAGGTCGAGGTTGAACAGCTCGTCGAGCGGACCGGTGTAGACGATCTCGCCGCCATAGACCTTGCCGTCGATCTTGACGGTGGTCTCGTCGATCTCGAAGAGATCGCGAGCATCCACGTCACAGAACACGTCAATCAGATCGTGGTCGAGCATGTGCTCGAACAGTGCGGTATAGCCCTCCTGCGGCATGCCCTGGAAGGGAGCTTGCGGGAAGTAGCGGTCATCATCGCCCACAAAGACGGGAACGCGGCCGGTGATCGAGGGGTCGATCTGATCGGGCGTCG
>CAJJZO010000113.1 GCA_905197585.1 uncultured Collinsella sp. | reverse complement strand
AGGGGTGAGCGCACCGGCCACGGCCAAGTCCGCCAAGGTCGCCGCGGCCCACCGCGATGCGCCCGCCGCCACCCCGAAACCTGCCGAGGGCAAAAAGACCAAGGAGCAATAGCGCGCCGAGGCCCAGGCCCGCGCCGCACTCAACAAAAAGCTCAAGGGCGTGCGCAACCAGCTCAAGAAGATCGAGACGGAACTCGATAAAAAACGCGCCCGCTATGACGAGCTTATGGAATTGATGGCAAGCGAAGAGCTTTATGCCGATCAGGATAAGTTCAACACCGCGCTGGGGGAATATAACGGCCTTAAGCAGGAGCTGCCCAAGCTCGAGGACGAATGGCTGGAGCTTTCCACCCAGATCGAAGAGGAGACCGCGCGTGAACTCTCGTAAGGCCGCTGCCGTGGCGATGAGCATCATCGCCATCGCATGCCGCATCTGCGGGATCTTTATTAGCGCGATGCCCGTGCTGCTTTGCTTTAGCGGCCTCACCGCCAAGCTGCAGATCGTCGGCTTTGTCGTCGAGCTCTCGCGCGCGCTGCCGAGCGCCATCGCCGGCTATGGCGTCATCACGTCGCCCTTTGGCGGCGTGTTCCGCCTGGATTACGCAATCGTGGCCGTCATCCTGTTTGTCGCCGACTACTTGCTCACGCGCGCCTCGCGCCGCGTCCGCTAGGAGAGTGCCATGTCCAGCAGCTACCTCATGAACCTGCTCGCCAGCGCCGTCGCCGTCATCGTCGGCATCGTTATCCACGAAAGTGCACACGCCGCCGCGGCCTGGGCACTCGGCGATAAGACAGCCCGTTCGCGCGGTCGCGTGTCGCTCAACCCGCTCAACCATATCGACCCGTTTGGCACAATCATCCTGCCGCTGCTGATTCTCGCCGGCGGAGGCCCGGTGTTCGCCTTTGCCAAACCGGTGCCTGTCTACCTCAACAACCTCAAGCACCCCAAGCGCGACGAGGTCCTGGTGAGCGTTGCCGGCCCCGCATCGAACATCGCGCTCGCCTGTCTTGCCGCGGTCCTCATGCGCCTAGCCTATGGCAGCCTCTACACCAGCATGTCCTTTGCCCTGGCGTCACAGATCATGAACTTCGGAGCCACCTTTATCGTGGTCAACCTGTCGCTCGCGTTCTTCAACCTCATCCCGATCCCGCCGCTCGATGGCTCATCGATCATCGTGCCCTTCCTCAAGGGCAAGGCGCTCAACAACTATTACCGTCTGCAGCAATACGCTATGCCCATCCTCATCCTGGTGCTGTACCTGCTGCCCATGTGGACCGGCATCGATGTAATCGACCGCTATTTCGACGTTACCGTGTATCCGCTCGCTGAGCAGCTGCTCAACTTCGCAATCGCCGGCATCTAAGGTAAACTTACAGGTCGACCGTGCAAAACGGTCGCAACATGCACCCAAACCGCGCCGCGAAGGCGCCGTCAAAGGAGGTCGAAAATGTCGTATCGCGTGTCGACGCAGGTCTACAGCGGACCGTTCGACCTGCTCCTGCAGCTGGTAACCCGCCAAAAAGTAGATATCGGCGCCATCTCCATCAGCGAGGTGGCCGAGCAATACCTGGCCGAGGCCGAGCGCATCGAGGCGCTGGACCTGGACGTGGCGAGCGACTTTTTGCTGGTCGCGGCAACCCTTTTGGATATCAAGGCCGCCTCTCTGGTGCCGCAGGAGGCCCCGCGCAAAGTCGATGACGACGATGACGAGTTCGACGAAGACCTTGAGGAGCTCAGCACGCTTGACGGCGACGCGCTGCGTGAGGTCCTGATCCAGCGCCTGATTGCCTACAAGCAGTTTAAAGGCGCGGCTGCGGCCCTCGGTGCGCGCATGCAGGCCGAAAGCCGCATGCATCCGCGCGTGGCCGGCCCCGACCCCGAGTTCCTAGGCCTTATGCCCGACTATCTTGCCGGCATCACGCTGCGCGGTCTCGCCGTCATCTGTGCCGACCTGGACGGCAAGCGCCAGACCTTCCTGCTGGAGGCCGAGCACGTGGCGCCGCATCGCGTGCCGCTCGACCTGACCGTGGCCTCAGTCGACCGCTTTACCATGGCGCACCAAACCTGCACCTTCCGCGAGCTACTGGACGGCGATGCCACCACCGAGCAGCTCGTCGTCACCTTCCTGGCCATGCTGGAGCTCGCCAAGCGCGGCTCGCTCACGCTGAGCCAGGACGAGATCTTTGGAACCATCTGCATCAACCGAGTCGAGGGCGCCGAGGCATACGTGCCCGGCGAGGGCCCCGAGCTCACCGAATAGGAGCCGCAACCATGTCAACCCTTTCCACGCTGGAGGCAAACAGCCTCAAAGGCGCCCTCGAGGCGCTGCTGCTGGTGTCGAGCGACCCGGTGAGTGCGCCCGCGCTGGCCGGCGCACTGGATATCGCCCCGGGCGAGTGCGCGTCGCTGCTCGCCGAGCTCAAGGTTGAGTACGAGGAGGCCAACCGCGGCTTTCAGTTGCGCGAGGTCGCCGGCGGCTGGCGCCTGTTTACGCACCCCGCCTACCACGACGTGGTCGAGGCCTATGTGTTGAGCTGGGACACGCAAAAGCTGTCGCAGGCGGCGCTCGAAACCCTGGCCGTCATCGCATACCACCAGCCCGTGACTCGCGAGGTGGTCAAGGGCATCCGCGGCGTCAATTCTGACGGCGTCATCGCGTCGCTCGTGGACAAGGGCCTGGTGCGCGAGCTCGGCCGCGACCCCCAGCGCGGTCAGGCCATCATTTACGGCACGACCAACGCCTTCTTGGAAAAATTCGGCCTGCGCTCAACCCGCGATCTGCCCGATCTGGAGCAGTTTGCCCCCGACGAGCAGTCGCGTCAGTTTATCCGTGAGCGCTTGAGCGGTCGCAGCATTCAGTCCACGCTCGAGGAGCAGGCCGAAGATCTGGACGAAGAGCGCGAACTGCTCGATACCGATGTTGAAGATGTTGAGGCAGTCGAGGACTTTGAGACCCTGGTCGTCGACGAGACCTCGGAGGATATGCATGACGAGAACTAACGAAGCAGGGGAGACGCGCGCCATGGGCAACGCAGTGCCCGCAACCGACGCCCAGCCCGTCTATCCGCACACCATGCGCCTGCAGCGCTTTTTGGCGCGCGCGGGTGTGGCGAGCCGCCGCGGCTCGGAGGACCTGATGACCGCCGGCCGCGTGACCGTCAATGGCCAGGTCGCGACCGAACTGGGCACCAAGGTCGACGTCGACCGCGACCATATCGAGGTCGACGGCATGCCCGTCAAGCTCAACCAGGGCGCCGTGTACTTGATGCTCTACAAGCCGACCGGCTACCTCACCACCATGAGCGACCCGCAGGAGCGCCCTTGCGTGGCCGATCTGGTCCCCTGCGACCGCTTTCCGGGACTTTTCCCGGTGGGCCGCCTGGACCGCGACACCACAGGCCTTTTGCTTTTTACCACCGACGGCGACCTGTCGCAGGACCTGCTGCACCCCAGCAAGCATGTCTATAAGACCTACCAGGCACTCGTGGACGGGCAACTGACCGACCGCGATCTAGAACCGCTCCGCCGTGGCATCGAGCTCGACGACGGCCTGTGCCAGCCGGCTATCTGCCGCGTCATCACCCCCCGCGAGGCCGAGGCCGTAGCTCCCCAGGGAGTCAAGCCCGGCACCACCGCCGTGGAGGTCATCATCCGCGAGGGTCGCAAGAATCAAGTTAAGCGCATGCTGGGCAAGATTCACCATCCGGTAATCCGTCTGCATCGCTGCAACTTTGCCGGCCTGGAGCTCAAGGATGTGGCCAAGGGTTCATGGCGCGAGCTCACCGACCGCGAGGTGCAGATCCTCAAAGGCGGCGGCATCCCGCCCAAGCAGGCGAGCTCCAAGCGCAACGGCGGCAAGCCCCAAGACACGCCCGCCAGCCGCACGCGTCACCACGGCAGCCACGGCTCCGCACCCAAGCGCAACACCTACCGCGAGCGCTACACAGGCTAAACAACCCGCCGCGCCCCAGCGCCCGCGAACCATACCAGCACGTCAACCATCGAAAGGAAGCATTGCATGATCGTCGCCATCGACGGCCCCGCCGGTTCCGGCAAGTCCACCATCGCCAAGGAGATCGCCCGCCAGCTGGGCTTTAACAAGCTCGACACGGGCGCCATGTATCGCGCCGTCACCTTCGCCGCGCTCGACCGCGGCATCGATCTGGACGACGAGGCGGCCATCGACGCCCTCGCCGAGAAGATCGAGATTCGCTTTACCAACGGTACCGGCGAGGACACGCGCCTGACCATTGACGGCCAGGACGCTTCGGCCGCCATCCGCACCCCGCAGGTCGACGCCAACGTGTCCAAGGTCTCGGCCTACCCGGGCGTGCGCGCCGCAATGCTCATCCATCAGCGCCGTGCCGCAGAGGACCGCGATATCGTGGCCGAGGGTCGCGACATCGGAACCGTCGTGTTCCCTAACGCGCAGGTCAAGGTCTTCCTGACCGCCGACCCGCGCGAGCGCGCCCGTCGCCGTGTGCTGCAGCGTCACCAAAACGATGCCCAGCCGCTCACGTCCGAGCAGCTCGAGGCCGAGGTCGACGAGACCCTCGACGCCCTTAAGCAGCGCGACAAGCTCGACAGCAGCCGCGAGGTCGCCCCGCTCGTGCCCGCCGAGGACGCCGTGCACGTCGACTCCACCGCTCACACCATCGACGAGGTCGTTCGTATCATCGAGGACCTCATCAACCAAAGGAGGTAGCCCATGCGCCTGTTTAAGCAGACGCCCGAGGACTATTACAACGCCCCCTACGCCGAGTTCCCGGCGCTCATCCGCGGCACCGTTTTCGTGGTCATGGCAATCCTTTGGGCCTTCTCCAAGCTCATGTGGCGTTGGAAGGTCGAGGATGCCGATCTGCTGTTTGAGCGCCAGGACGGCCGCGGCAGCGTGGTCATCTGCAACCACACCTCGATGGCCGAGCTCTTGGCCGTGGAGACGGCGCTGTTCTTTGGGGGGCGCCGCATTCGTCCCATCTTTAAGTCCGAGTTCGCCAAGAGCAAGATTGTGCGCTGGGCCTTTAGCCGCGTTGGCGGCATCCCCGTGGAGCGTGGTACTGCCGATATGAAGTGCTTGCGCGCCGCCCAGCATGCGCTGCAGCGCGGCGAGGACGTTCTGATCTTCCCCGAGGGCACGCGCATCCGCTCGCGCGAGATCAAGCCCGAGGTCCACGGCGGTTTTGCGCTCATCGCCCAGATGGGCAAGGCACCTGTGAACCCGCTCGCCATCTGCGGCTGGTCCGACATCACGCCCGCGGGCAAAAAGATCATGCGTCCCAAGAAGTGCTGGATCCGCGCCGGCAAGGCCGTCTCGCTTTCCGACGCACCGGCTGGGCTTAAGCGCACGGAGCGCCTGGAATGGTTTGAGTCCGAGGCCATGAGCCGCGTCTACGCCATGCGAGACGACCTGTGCGCCGAGCATCCGGGCAGGTTCTAGCCATGAGCGAGAACGTGACGAACACCGCCGCGGCTGCGTCTGACCAGACAAACGCGCCCACCATCGAGATCGCCGCCCACGCCGGCACTTGCTACGGCGTACAGCGTGCGCTCGATATGGCGCTGGCCGCCGCGCCGCAGGCAGGGGAGTGCACTCAGGTCCATACCTTGGGTCCGCTCATCCATAACCCCATCGTGGTGCGCGAGCTTGATGAGGCAGGCGTCGGTCTGGCCGACACCTTGGACGACGCCACATCCGGCACCGTGATTATCCGCGCCCACGGCGTGGTGCCGCAAGTCATTGACGCCGCTCGCGAGCGCGGCCTTACCGTGGTCGACGCCACCTGCCCCTACGTGAAGAAGGTTCATGTGGCGGCCGAGCGCCTGGTGCGCGAAGGCTACCGCGTGATCGTCGTGGGCGAGCCGGGCCACCCAGAGGTCGAGGGTATTCTAGGTCACGCCGGCAATGACGCGCAGGTCGTGAGCTGTGCCGCCGACGCCGATACCCTGTCGCTCAAGGGCAAGGTAGGCCTCGTCGTGCAGACCACCCAGACCGCGCAAAACCTCGCCGAGGTCGTGGCCGCTATCACCCCGCACGTGCAGGAGCTGCGCGT
>CAJJZO010000112.1 GCA_905197585.1 uncultured Collinsella sp. | reverse complement strand
CACGATGAGCGTGCCGATACCAAGGTAGATATCGCGACCAATGATGAGCACACAGACCCAGATGGGAAGCTCGCCGCGGACCACCAGGCCCAGTACGCCGGTAAATAGCAGCGCACGGTCGCAGATGGGATCCATAACCTTGCCGAGCCACGAGACCGTTTTGGTCATGCGGGCAATCTGGCCGTCCATCCAGTCGGTGGAGGCCGCGATGGCATAGATGACGATGGCGACGACACGGTTGTTGTCCGTCACAAACAGGTACAGGAAGACCAGCGTGAGGATCAGGCGCGTGAAGGTAATGAAATTGGAGATCGTGAAGATCTTATTCGACGGGTAATCGGAGGTGCCGATAAGCTCCTTTTTGATCTTCTTTTTGATGCCCACAGGACTCCCCCGCTGGTAAACGACAAAACTTTCGATACTATACCCGTTCTGGCGATGTCTATCCAGCGTAAGCATAGAGAGTCCAGACATGTGGAGGACGGTATCGGGCGGGATGTCTATCGCTTTTGTGTACATCAGCCTCCAAAAACGACATTTTTCGGCATTTATGGTGGCCGATGCACACGTTTTGATTCGGTGGTTACATCGATCGGGAAAGTTGTTGCCTTAAGCAAATTAATCATGATGTGCTGGTCGAGAAGGGCTGGCGCCAAAAGAGCCCAACGGCCGTTACGGCTTCGTTAGAAACGCGCCCCACCATGGATGGTGAACCCGAAAGGCAAGGCGCGCGGGCACGGCGACTCGGCCCGCGCGCCCGGAAGAGAAAGGATAAACCCATGGGTTACATGCTCGAGACGCGTGAGCTCACCAAGCGCTTCGGCCGCGGCGACCAGGCGCAGGACGCCGTGGCCGACGTGAGCCTTCATATCCGCGAGGGCGAGGTGTACGGGCTGCTCGGCCCCAACGGAGCCGGCAAGTCGACAACGCTCAAGATGATCTGCGGAATGCTGCGGCCGACGGCCGGGGAGATCCTCTTTGCCGGGCACGCCTGGCGCCGCGAGGACCTCTACGCAATCGGCAGCCTCATCGAGGAGGCGCCGCTCTACCCCAACCTCACCGCGCGCGAGAACCTGCGCGTGCGCACCACGCTGCTGGGCCTTCCCGAGAGCCGCGTAGATGAGGTGCTCGCCGCCGTGGACCTCGCGGACACCGGGAAGAAGCGCGCCGGGCGCTTCTCGATGGGCATGCGGCAGCGCCTGGGGCTCGCGCTGGCGCTGATCGCCCGGCCACGCCTGCTCGTGCTCGACGAGCCCACCAACGGCCTCGACCCCATCGGCATCGAGGAGCTGCGCGACCAGATCCGCGGCTTCGCGGCGGCGGGCACGACGGTGATCGTCTCGAGCCACATCCTCTCCGAGGTGCAGCAGATGGCGGACACCATCGGCATCATCTGCGGGGGGCGCCTCGCCTACGAGGATGCGCTTCGACCCGGGCAGGACCTCGAGGAACTCTTCATGAGCGTCTGCCGGGAGGGGCGTCGAGCGCGCGGGGAGGTGGCGGCATGACGGGCGAGAAAGGCGGCCTGCTCGCGGGCCTGCGCGCTGAGGCCCTGAAGTCGCACCACGCGGCACCGGTTCGCCTGGCCGTGCTCATGGCACTGCCGATGCCGCTGCTCGGCGCGATGCCCTACCGGGGCGTGCAGATCTTCAGCGCGTGGAACTACTGGTACGCGCTCTTCCTGCCCGTGGCTCTCTCGCTCGTGGTGGCGTGCGTCGCGCGGGCGGACGCGCGCACGCGGATGCGGGGGCTTCTGGGCCTGGGCTTCCCGCTTAAGCGCGCCTGGTGGGCCAAGGCGCTCTGGTGCCTCGCGCTCTGCGCGCTCTCGAACCTCGTGGTCTTCGGCATCTACCTCGCGGGATCGGCGTTCTCCTCGCAGGGCCTCACGGCCGCGGGCACGCTCACGATGCTCCTCTGCGCGCTCGCCAACACGGTGACCGCGGCGTGGATGATCCCCGCAGGGCTCTTCCTCACGGCGCGGCTCGGCATGCTCGCGGGCATCTTCTGCCCGCTCGCCGCGCAGCTCGTGGGCGGGTTCGCCTGGTCGCTGGTGCCGCTGCCGCAGCTCTTTCCGCCGTCGGCGAGCATGGTCATCCCCACGAGCTTCATCCCCGTGCTGCCGAGCGGCGAGCCACTCGCGGCGGACATGGCGCTCGGCGGGGCGCTCGCGGCGGACGGCATGCTCACACTGGCGGGCCTTGCGGTCTGCGCGCTCGCGTTCGCCGCGCTCACGGCGGCGGGCGCGGCCTGGTTCGCGCGCTCCGAGGAGAGGTGATGGCCGTGACACGACTCTCCGACCCGACGCCGCGCATGACTCTCCCGCGGGCTCTGCTCTCCGAGGCCCTGCGCCTGGCGCGCTCCCCGCTCGCAGGGGTGCACCTCGTCTGCGGCCTGGCAGCCGGTCTTGCCTGCGGCGAGTACTTCTCCGTAACCCGATGGGACCCGGCGCTGGGCGCGGACGCCTACGCACAGTTCCTCGGCGCCCTCATGCCGCTCATGTCCGCCATCGTCTGCGGGCTCGCCGTGGACGAGGAGCGCACTGCCGGGCGCCTCGCCAACCTCACGGCGGTCCCCTCGCGCGGGCGCGCCGTCGCGGCGAAGCTGCTCGCCCTTGCGGCGCTCGGCGCGGGCGCGCTGGCCGTGGCGCTCGGCGTGTTCGGGGCCGTGCTCGCCGTCGCCGGGCGCCTGCCGCTCGGGCCCGCTCCGCTTGCGGCCGCCTGGGCGGGCATCGTGCTGGGCAGCCTGCCCCTCTACGCGCTGGAGCTCGGCGTGGCCCTGCGCCTCGGCCGCAACGCCGCCATCGGCGCCGGCGCGGCGGGGATGCTCCTCGCGTTCTTCTCAGTGGGCGGACTTGCGCACGGCCTCATGACCGGCGAGCTCACCGGTGCCCTGGCGACGCCCCTGAGCTGGGTGCCGCTCGCCTGGCCCGCGCGCCTGGGGTCGCTCGGGGTAGAGGCCTTCATCGACGCCGCACGCGCGGCGGGCCCTCTCCTCACGACTGCGCTCGCTGGCCTCGTGCTCGCCCTGGCAGCCGCCGCCGTCCTTCTGGCCTGGTTCTGCCGCTTCGAGGACGGGAGGGCAGATGAGTAGGAAGCCGCTCGCCGGCGTGCTCGTCCTCCTCTCCGCAGCGTTCGTCCTGGGCGGGAATGCCCTGCTCGACGACGGCTGGGGGTCGGCGCTGCGCTCGATCGCCGACCGCGTGCTGCCCAACCCTGAGATCGCCATGTGGGCGCCCGCGCCCGCGGCTGCGCGCGGGGCTCTGGACCGCTGATCGCGGCGCAAGTACAATGCCGACGGGAGTTTCAGGAGGTCGAACATGGCGAGGATACTGGCAGTGGATGATGAACGGGCGATCCTCGACGCGCTCGCGCGCGTCCTCGGCCGCGACGGCCATGAGGTCGTCAGGGCGGCGGACCCGACGGCGGTCCCGGGGATGGACCTCTCGCGCTTCGACCTCGTGCTCTGCGACGTCATGATGCCGGGGCTCGACGGCTTCGAGCTCGTGCGGCAGATCCGCCCGGACTTCGACGGGCCCATCGTCTTCCTGACCGCGCGCGTGGCCGAGGAGGACGCCGTGGCCGCCTACGGCCTGGGCGCCGACGACTACGTCCGCAAGCCCTTCGGGGCCGCGGAGCTGCGCGCCAAGGTCGCGGCCCATCTACGCCGTGAGCACCGGCCGCGCTCGCACGCCCTCTCCTTCGGGGAGGTGCGGATCGACCTCGGGGCGCGCGGCCTCGCCGTGGGCGGTGAGGCCGTGCCGCTCACGCCCACCGAGTACGCCATCTGCGAGTACCTCGCCCGCCACCCCGGGCAGGTCATGAGCCGCGCGCAGATACGCGAGGCGGTGCTCGGCTGGGAGAGCGACGCCGACGACGCGGCCATATCCATGCAGGTCAGCCGCGCCCGGAGGAAACTCTCCGAGGCCGGCGCCGATCCGATCGCGACCGTCTGGGGGATGGGGTACAAGTGGCAGCTCTGAGGACCGGGGCGCGAGGTCGCGGGGGCATGCCGCTCTCCTTCGTCATCGCGCGCTACTTCGCCTACGCGTTCGCGGCGGTCGCCACGGCGTGGCTCGCCTCGTTCATGGCGCTCTCCGCGGCGATCAACGCGGGCTTCGTCTACGAGGCAAGCTGGGGGCCGGCCAATGCGCGCGAGGTCGCGGAGGGCCTGGCACGCGACGGCGTCTGCGGGCAGCAGGACGTGCCGACGGCGTACCGCTACCTCATCCTGAACAAGGACGGATACGCGCTGATGACAGACCTCGAGGGCACGCGGCTCGAGGACGCGACGGAAATGGCCCGTGCGGCACTCGCCGCGGATCCGGGCACAGTGGAGATCGAGGGTGGGGGCTCGGGCCTCACCTACGCCGCGTTCCCGCTCAAGGGCGGCGGGGCCTGCGCACTCGTCAGCGAGTACCTGCCGCAGTGGGTCTCGCGCGACCTCGCCGGCCTGCTTCCCAACCCGCAGAGCCTCATGCTCGTCGGCGCCGCTGCGGGAAGCGCGCTCGCGCTCGCGCTCGTGGCGCGCCGCGCGAGCCGCGTGATCTCGCGCAAGATGGCGCCGCTCGCGGAGGCGGCGGGGCGCGTCGGCGCGGGGGAGCTCGACTTCGCGGTCGGCAGCACCAACGTTCGCGAGGTGAACGACGTCCTCGCCGCGATGGACGCCATGCGGACCTCCCTCGCCGAGTCGCTCGAGGCCCGCTGGGCCGCGGAGCGGGGGCAGCGCGAGCAGGTGGCGTCGCTCGCCCACGACCTCAAGACGCCGCTCACCGTGCTGCGCGCCAACGCCGACTTCGTGGCGGAGGAGCTGGAAGACGAGAAAGACGCCGACCTCGCGGCCGCCGCGCGCGACATAGCCGGCAGCGTCGAAAGGCTCGACGGCTACGTGCGCCTGCTCATCGAGGCCTCCCGCGGGTCCGGCGGGGCGGAGAGGGCCCCCATGCGGCCGGCCGAGCTCTGCGAGCAGGTTCTCGCCGAGGCCGCCCAGATCGCCCGGGCGCGAGGCGTGACGCTCGACGCGGCCACGGGCCCTGCTGTCGCGGGCGCGCCCGAGGCCCCGCTCGACCGAACCGCCCTGGCGCGAGCCGCCGCGAACCTCGTGGCCAACGCCGCCGAGCACGCGCGCTCGCGCGTGGCGGTCTCCTGCGACGTCGAGGGCGGCCACCTCGTCATCGAGGTGTCCGACGACGGACCGGGCTTCTCCCCCGCCGCCCTCGAACGCGGCTGCGAGCGCCTCTTCACAGACGACTCCTCACGCTCCTCGCACGACGAAGGCCGCCACTACGGGCTCGGCCTCCACGCCGCCTCCGAGACTGCGAGCGCCCACGGGGGCTCCGTCTCGCTCGCCAACAGTCCCTCGGGCGGCGCGGTGGCCACCATCGCGGTCCCCCTGTGCGGGGCCTGCCGAATCAGGCCCTCACACTGGCATACCTCGCAACCAAACGCTTCCCGGATAATTCATGAGGCCGTACTCGTATTCGAGCCTGCTTATCTCTGCGGCAAGCGCCTCCGTCATGTAGAAGGTTTTCGTGCGGCCCGTCGACTTCGTCAGGCGGTCGTACCTGTTCGCGAGGTCCTCGGGGGTTCTCAGGGCTGCGGTGGCGGTTGCCATGATGCACCTCCCGGTTAGATGTAATACGTGTATTACTTTCTATCACATCACCCGAACCCCGCATCGGCGTACGGTCGTATCTGCTTTTTTACCTTACATTGTGTCAGCCGGCCCATGCTCGGCTTGTTCAGCCGGATTAAATCAACTGTTAAATCAATCCAGGCCTGTAGGGGGCGGTGGAAATCTTTCGAGGACTGGGGGCGCCGTCCCTAGGTCGGCTCCTCGATGGCCGCGGCTGAATTCCCCTGCAATCGACCGCATGGGCTCCGGCACGGGGTTCTGGCGCTGCTCGAACTGGGCGCAAGACTCGGCTGTTGGTCGTACCGGACGGCATACGTTTTGAGACCGGCAAGCTGATGCCGGCTCGAGGACAGCGGCCCGGTGCACCGGGCCGATCGATAGCGGACTCAGGTTCACAGCGCAGCTTCTCAGGGCTGGCATATATAGGAAGACTTGATTGGCAATCGATTTTTATGA
>CAJJZO010000111.1 GCA_905197585.1 uncultured Collinsella sp. | reverse complement strand
CCGCGTCGCCCAACCTCTCGGTCACGCGCACCCCCGACCTTCCCGCGGTAAATGCCTCGCCCTCGGCCATCGCCGTTCCCGGAGCGCCGTTCGCGTCGTGCACAAACTCGAGCTGGGCCGTGCAGGCATCGGTTTCGAGCTTGCCCTCGAGTGATGCCGCAATCTTGGCGCGCACGTCTTCGCCGGCCTTAAGGCCTTCGAGTCCCTCAAAATGGGGCGTCAGCGCGCGTGGATCGATATCGATGGGCACGGAGCCCCGCAGCTCCGTAACGGTCTCGTTGCCCAAGGCGTCGACATCCACATATTCGATGGCAAACGCATGGCCCGAAGCTGCCACGTTGAGTACGTTGCTGCTGTCGACGAGGCGGAAATGACCCTCGCCAACGGTCTTGCCATCCTGGAATGAGGCATCGCTCAGCGAGTCGCCGTACGTCATGCGCATGCGGGTCGGGAGATAGTACGGGAGATAGTACGAAGCCGTCTGCTTGTGCTCCGTATCGTAATTGCGCTGGTAGATGCTCCGGGCCAGCGCCGCATCAACAAAGTCGGATGCGATGATGCCAATGTGCTTGAGGTAATCTGACTTTGTATCCTCGATGCCGCTGGGATTGATGTACGGGCTCTTATACAGATGCTCGTTGACTACTCGTGCCGAGGTAAAAGGATTGCCTCCGTGCGACAAGCCCGTGCAGCTGGTGTAGTTGATAGACCAGCAACGCTCCAGGACTTTCTCCTTGGCCCCGTTATCGTCCTCGACATCTACCTCGTTGCGCGTGCGCCCGGTCGTTTCCTTCAGCGCATTATCGACCCAGCTGAGCTTGTCGGTTCCCGTGAGTTTGTACTTGTCCTGGGCGTATACCTTGGTGCAATAGGGCTCTTTGTCGCCTGTTTCCCCCGCGGCTTCAAAGCCCCGCGCGTCTTGGACGAGACACATGGAACTGCTGTCGGTGTGCGCTGCGATTTTGTTATCCCATTCGGTGAGGTCGAGTCCCCACGTGTGGCCGCTTACGCTGTCGCCGTCGAGTCCAAATCGACGTAGCAGGACGATCTTTCCGCGCACCTCGCCCAGTGTGGGAACGCGGCTCGACGTATAGAACAGTTTGGGGTTGTCGTCCAAAACCTTGGCGAAAGCCGTCGTAACACTTTCGTCGGTAGCCTCGTCGTTGCCTCGTGATACAAGCATGATGAGCGCTTCTGTCGGGTTTTCGTTCAAAAACGTTTTGAAGTAGCCTATGACATCGGAAAGATGCAAAAAGTACGCGTCTTTTTTGAGCAGGTAGTACATCCCATGGTCGATGCCAGGGTTGTCGCCCTTTCCGAGACGGATATCAAAATAGCGAATGCCTTCGAGCAGCTGCGTGGGAATGTAATCCTGCTGGCATTTTACTTGCGAGGATTGGGGCTCAGTGTCGTTGTCCACGCTGCAGGTGCCCGAATCGTGCGTACCCGGGATGCTCAGCTCGTCGAGGAACTTGTTGTCCTCGACGTATTTCATCCAACATGGCCCATCGACGTAGCTGCTGTACGTGATCCAGTCGAGGCTGCTAACCGTGGCATCGTTCTTTTTCATATCGTAACCGATAAGTTCGAGCTCCCACGGAATGCTCTTACTCTTATGGCAGATCTTATTGTTGTCCTGGTCTTCGCCGTTCGATTCTATTGCCAGGTACTTAATGTCTTTTTTCTCGGTTTCTTTCTCGACCGTGCGGTCTCGGATGATATAGGTTCCGTTTGATTGCCGCTCGAACGCAAAAGAGCGACTGGGCTTGCCGTCATGCTCGCCGCTCCATACGTGGATGACCTTTCCGTCTTTGTCCGAGTCGCCATCGACCGACCAAATGCTGTAGCCCGTCTTTTTATGCTCTTCGAAATTGAGCAAGGTGCGGATAGCATACCAGTTTGTATCGTCATTCTTGGTCGTTACGTTCTCAAGGATGAGCTTGCTGGACGTGCCGTCATTAAACAGATGGCAGACGTTGCCGATGACGTTGCCGTCTTCGTTGACGCTCGCGGTGCGAAAATAGCCCGCGGGGCGAAGGCGAATGACGAAATTGTCGAGGCTGACTGCTGGCCCGGCCGTGCTGTCCGCAAAGGCTGCCCGCGGGCTAATGCCCAGCATGGCGGTTTCGGGCAGGCTTGCAAGTGGCGACAACGCCGCGAGTCCAAGGCCCAACGTAAATGCTCGGCGGCTGATGGCGCGGTGTTCGGTCATAACTTCTCCATTCGTAGAGTGCGGTTATGCGATAGTTTTGGTCACTATGCTGCTCAGATGTTTAAAGATGCTGGTTTAATTGTCTGCGCGGCGCAATAAATCGGCGGGCGGACGTGTTGGGGTGCTTGTCGTTTTCGTACTGTTGCTACATTTGGAGCGGTTCCGGCGTCCGGCATCCTCGCGTTCGTTGGCTACCGGCATAAGAAAGGGAGGGTCGGTTTACCGGCCCTCCCTGGGTACGAAGCTCTGGGGTACCGTCGCTTGTTTGCACTGCGCCTGTGTTTCCCGCTGCACTCGCCAGTCGCTTAACGCTTGATCTCGATATCGTCGAGCTTGACGTCCATGGCCTCGGTCTTGGCCTCGGCGATGTCGTCGGCAAACTCCAGAGACTTCATCATGGTCTCGACGGCGTCCTTGTGTTCCTCGACGTTGTCGATGCGCACATACACACTGCCACCGTCAACGTCGGTGAAGTACTCGGTCGTCACGCCGCCCGAGTGCGTAAAGTAGGCACTGCGCCAGGTCTTGCCGTTGTACTTAACGGGATCGCTCTCGGTCCATCCGGAGTTGGCCTTCCACTTTGCCTCGTAGTCGAACAGCTCGTCGGCGTTCTTGTCAGAGTCGAAGACGGGGATGAAGCGGTCGCTGGCGTGCTCGCTCTCGGTGAACTTAAACTGGGCCCTGTCGGCGGTGTCGCCTGCGACGTCGGTGATCTCGACGCCCTCGGGGACCTCGACCTTAAACCAAATGAAGTCGGTCCTCATATCCACGGCTGGCTTTTCTGCGCCGCCGCCACCGCCACTGCCGGTAGCGCCGCCGCTTCCGCCGCAACCCACCAGGGCAACTGCGGCAAAGAGGCTTATGCAGAGGGTGAGAATCGCAAAGGCCTTCTTTTTCATGGTCGTGTCCTCCTCGATCTGTAACCGCCCACGGATTACCTGCCTTTACTGTACGCGTGGACGGCTCGCTAGGGTGGGCCATGTGTCCCATTCTGGGGGCTGGAATTGCGCCGACAAGTGGCAATATGTGCGGTCGTAAAAGAGGGGAGGGCCGATGCTGTCGGCCCTCCCCGGGGTTGGGCGCCCGTTGTTTTAATGGGGCGCATGTGCGCGGGTGCGCGTAGGCGCGTGCGGGTGTCCCGTTACTTGATCTCGATGCTCGAAATCTCGACTTCGCGTGCCTCGGAAACTGCCTCTTCCATGTCATCGGGGAACTCGATGGAGTTGAGGAGTGCCTCGGCTTCTTTCTTGTGCTGGTCGAAGTTCGAGATGAGGACGTAGACGCTTCCCGGCTCAACATCGGTAAAAAGCATGGTTGAGATGCCGCTGTTGTCCTCGTATGTTCCGACGAGCCACGTCCTGCCGTTATACTCGACGGACCCGCCATCCTTCCACTGGAACGTATCCCCCTTCTTTTCCGCCTGGTCGGCGTGGGATTCCTCGGCCGTCAGCGCTTTTTTCCAAACGGGGATAAAGCGATCGGCCGAGGCGTTCTCGTCTTCGGGGAAGGTGAGCTGGACCCTGTCGGCATTCTTGCCGGCAGAGTCGCTTACGCCGACGCCCTCGGGCATCTCGACCTTAAACCAGATGTAGTCGGTCTTCTTGGCGACGGGGGCCTTTTCCTTGCTCTCGCTCTTGGGGGCGCTGCCGCCGCCCGATGCGCTCCCGCCGCAGCCCACAAGGGCGAGCGCGGCAAAGAGGGCGATGCAAAGGGAAAGGATTGATAGGGTCTTTTTCATCATGGTGGCGTCCTCCTTGTCTGCTGATGACATCACGGCGCCGCATACTGTTGGGGTACTGATTGCGCTGGCGGCGGATGTCTCTGTGTACTGTGCGACTTATGCCTCCGTTCATCGCTTGTGGCCGTTGCGCGGCCGTTCCCCAACGGGTTCCTTACTGGCCGTTCCCCAACGGGTTCCTTACTTATAGATATGCCCCAGCTTGTGCTGCTTGGGAGTCTCGAAAGGTGGGCCATGTGTCCCATGTTTGCGTTGGCATGGCCTATCGTGTGCCATAGAAATCCGCGATGGCCAGGTGCGCTGACGCTCGCGTACTTATGGGCTAGACTTAGCACCATTACGTGATCGATGCGGTCGGCCGGCGTCGGCCGCCCGACCGATATATATGACTTGAAGGTGCGTGTGCGTATGAGCCAAGAGATGATGGATAAAACCTGTCGCGGTTTTGCCGAGGCGCTGGCCGCGCGCGAGCCAGTTCCCGGTGGTGGCAGCGCGAGCGCTTTTGTGGGCGCGCTGGGCGCCTCGCTGTGCGGAATGGTTGCCCGCTACGGTGCGACTAATCCCGCGCTTGCTGATCGTGCGGATGACCTGACGCGTGCGTTTGCCCAGGCAGACGAGTTGGCGCAGGAGCTTGTGGGTCTGGTCGCCGAGGACGTTCGTGCGTACGGCCAGGTGTCCGCTGCGTACGGTATTCCGCGTGAGGACCCGGCCCGACCGGCTGCGATTCAGGATGCGCTGCATGTGGCCGCTATGCCGCCGTATCGCATTATGGATGCCTGCGGGCGCGCACTGGCGCTGCTCGAGGACATGGCCGACAAGGGTTCGCGTCAGCTGCTGTCCGATGTGGCGTGCGGCGCCGTATTCTGCCGCGCCGCCATGCAGGGCGCGAGCTTGACGCTCTTTGCGAACACCACGTCTATGAAGGATCGTGCACGCGCCGAGGAGCTCGAGACGGCGTGTGATGAGTTGCTCGACACATGGTTGCCGCGCGCCGATGCGCTGGCGCGCCGCGCCTCCGACGCTGCAAGAAAGAGGGGATAGCCATGGCTGAGCTACTGAAGGGTGCTCCCGTCGCCCGCGCTTTGACTGAGGAGCTCGCTGCCCGCTGCGCTGCGCTGCGCGAACGCGGTGTTGTTCCGACGCTTGCTATCGTGCGTGTGGGTGAACGCGAGGACGACCTATCCTACGAGCGCGGCGCCCTTAAACGCTGCGAAAAGGTTGGCATCGAGGCGCGTCGCGTGTTGCTTCCTGCCGGTGTTTCGCAAGACGAGCTGTTGACGGCCATCGAGGACATCAATGCCGACTCGGCTGTTCATGGCTGTCTGATGTTTCGCCCGCTGCCCGCCGGCCTTGACGAGAACGCCGTCGCCGCAGCGCTCGATCCCTCCAAGGACGTTGACTCCATGACGCCGGCTTCGCTGCTCACCACGCTTTCGGGGCGCGGCGAGGGTTTTGCCCCCTGCACAGCTGAAGCCGTGCTTGCTTTGCTGGATCATTACGGCGTTGAGCTGGACGGCGCCAAAGTTGCCGTGGTCGGACGCTCACTGGTAATTGGCCGCCCCGTTGCCGCCATGCTTACGGCGCGCAACGCAACCGTGACGACGTGCCATACGCATACGCGCGACCTTGCTGCCGAGTGCCGTGCGGCTGATATTGTGGTTGCCGCCGTTGGACGCGCGCGCACGATTGGCGTGGATGCCGTTCGCGAGGACCAGACGATCATTGATGTGGGCATTAACTGGGATGAGGGCGCTGGCAACCTGGTGGGTGACGTCGATTTTGTTGCCGCGGAGCCGGTTGTTGGTGCCATCACCCCCGTGCCGGGCGGCGTGGGCGCCGTGACAACGGCGATTCTCGCCAAACACGTGATCGAAGCGGCCGAGCGTGCATCGAAATAGGCGTTTTGGGCTGTTTGAGGGGTTAGCCATATACCACGTGGTCAAAAAACGCCAAATATGAGTACTGTTGCCAAGATAGTCACATATGTTTTTTGTCCTTTGGGCTCCCTAACGATATTCATTCTCGTTGGGGAGCCCATTTTATTGAACCTATGGGGAATAACGTTGTCTTGCTTTTGGACAATTGGGGATTTCTGGCACTCATTACAAGGAAATTTGCTGCTACTAAATTGGTGACAGTACTCATATTTGGCATTTTTTGACCACAGGGGCTGCCGGGGCGGCGGTTTCGCCCTTTCTGC
>CAJJZO010000110.1 GCA_905197585.1 uncultured Collinsella sp. | reverse complement strand
GGACCTGTAGCTCAGTTGGTTAGAGCGTCCGGCTGATAACCGGGAGGTCACAAGTTCGAATCTTGTCAGGTCCACCACTTTCTTTCGCAATAAACACCCCAGCGAGAGCCGAGTCGCCGCTGGGGTGTTTATTACTGTCTCCGTGGGGGTTTAGCTCAGCTGGGAGAGCGCGGGCTTTGCAAGCCTGAGGTCAGGGGTTCGATCCCCCTAACCTCCACCATGATGGACCTGTAGCTCAGTTGGTTAGAGCGTCCGGCTGATAACCGGGAGGTCACAAGTTCGAATCTTGTCAGGTCCACCATCAAAACTGTGAAGAGCCCTGAGGCGTTGCCTCGGGGCTTTTTTCTTGTCTGCGATAAATCTCATTTTGGTTTTGTGTGCTGTGCGAAAGATTGGGTAGTATAGCTATTCAATGCGGCGGGCTGCCGCGTGTTAACCGCTACGTACCGGAGGTGTTCCATGGTTCGTGTCGACATAGAGACCATCGTCATGGCCGCCGGTCCCGTGCCATCGCTTATCGTGCTTCGCGAGCGCTGCAGCAAATCGGACTCGCCCGCGCCGCTGCGTTCCCTTTCCATTCAGACTGGTTCGTTTGAAGCTGCTGCCATTAGCCGCGGCATCGATAGCGGCCGCGCCGAGCGCCCGATTACCCATGACCTGTTGCTCGATACTGTTGGCGCCCTGGGCGCCAAGCTCGAGCGCATCGAGATCGTTCGCGCCGAGCCGCCGGTGTTCTACGCGACGATCGTCGTACTGGCCGATGGTGACGAGCGCAAGATCGACGCCCGCCCCAGTGATGCCATTGCCCTTGCCGTGCGCAGCAATGCCCCCATGTTTGTGGAGGACGACATCATGAATCGCCTGGGCACTGTTTCTACCCACGCCGAGGAAGTCGACGACGAGCAGGAGTTCGAGAAGTTCGACGAGTTCGTCCATACGCTCTCCCCCGATGACTTTTAAATGTCTGGCACGCGAGCGGAGAGGTCGCTGATGGGTACCCGCGTATCGGCTGAAGCGGCTGCAATCGCCCGCGAGGCCCAGATGCGCTCGGAGGCTTCTGAGGCGGCTCGCATTGCCTATGTGACGCAGGCCCGCACGCTTCGCGAACGCCGCGGCTCGTTTATCAAGATGGTTGTCATCTCCGCCCTTGTTGCGGCAATCTGCTCGCGCCTTCGTGGTACAGTTGGTGCGCTTGGGTTTTCGATCTCTACGGGCCTGGTGATCTGGGGCGTGGTCGATGCGGTAATGCTGACCAGTCAGATCAAGGTACTCGACAAGCGCGCGATGGATATGATGCGCGCCCGCGACGCTGCCGCCAAGATCGCTGCTGAGGCACAAGAATTGTAACGACGCCAGACTCGATGGGAAGGTCTAAAGATGGCACAGGATATGCAGGACGCCGGTAACGTCTCCGCCGAGCTCGACGCCATGGTGTGCGATCTGATCGGCGCGTTCTTGGACGACCTTGCCGCCGGTGAAAACCCTGGCGTGGTCGTGGCAATTGAGGACGCCGCTTCCAACCGTTATCTGGCGGCGCTCGATGAGGATGGCGAAGAGGCGTGCCTCGAGGCGGCCACCAACTTTATCTCCGAGCACAAGATGGGTCTTAAGGACGAGGGCCTGGGCCGTATCGCTCGCTATGCCATCGGCTACACCGGCTGCGTCGAGATTGACGGCGGCTATCACGATGCTCTGCTCGTGAGCTTCTTCGAAACCACGCTCGAGAGTGGTTTTTCGGCATATGTGCTGTATGAGGGCATGGGCGCCGGCGATGGTTTTATGTGGAGCGACCCTGAACCTGCAGGTGAGGAAACCCCTCTCATCTAAAATCGCTAAAATAAACGAGTTTTCGGTAAAAGGCTCAATATTCCCGCTGAGCGTTGTATCGCTGGGCGGGCCGCATACGCGTGCCGGTTGTATATAGATAGAAGATAGGGGAACTACATGCGCGTAGACAATCTGAGGAACATCGCCATCATCGCTCACGTCGACCATGGCAAGACGACGATGGTCGACAAGCTCCTGCGTGCCACGGACGCCTTCCGTGCCAACCAGCAGGTCGAGGACCGCGTCCTGGATTCCAACGACCAGGAGCGCGAGCGCGGCATTACGATTCTCGCCAAGAACATCTCTATCGAGTACAAGGACGTTAAGATCAACGTCATCGACACCCCGGGCCACGCCGACTTTGGTGGCGAGGTCGAGCGCGTGCTGCGTATGGCCGACGGCGCCCTGCTGCTGGTCGACGCCTTTGAGGGCCCCATGCCCCAGACCCGCTTCGTGCTGCGTCACGCTATCGACACCGGCCTTAAGATCATGATCGTCATCAACAAGATCGACCGTCCGGGCGCCAACCCCGAGAAGGCCTACAACGACTGCCTGGACCTCATGGCCGACCTGGGCGCCACCGACGACCAGCTTGAGTTCGCCATGGAGCACGTGGTCTACGCCAGCGCCATGAATGGCTTTGCCCGCCTTGATCCCAACGACGGCAACATGGACATGTATCCGCTGCTCGATATGATCGTCGACGACATGCCCGCGCCCGAGGTTGACGAGAACGCTCCGCTGGCCATGCAGTGCGTGACCATCGACCACTCCAACTTCGTTGGCCGTATCGGCATCGGGCGCGTGTATTCCGGCGCCATCCATCAGGGCGACCAGATTCTGGTTGTGAAGAACGACGGCTCCAGCGCCACCGCTACCGTCAAGCAGCTCTTTACCTTCGACTACCTGGGCCGCACCGAGTGCCAGGAAGTCGGCGCCGGCGACATCGCCGCCGTCGTGGGCATCGACCGCACCGATATCGGCGATGTCTACACCGATCCCGAGAACCCCGTCGAGCTCGAGCCCATCGAGATCGACCCGCCGACCCTGTCCATCGTCTTTGAGGCTTCGACCTCCCCGCTCGCCGGTCGCGACGGCGACATCGTGGGCGCCCGTCAGCTCAAGGAGCGCCTGTTCAACGAGGCCGAGAACAACGTGACCATGAAGATCGAGGAGCTCGAGGACAAGAGCGGCGTCGAGGTCTCGGGCCGCGGCATTCTGCACCTGTCCGTTCTGATGGAGTCCATGCGCCGCGAGGGCTTTGAGTTCCAGGTCGGCCGTCCCCGCGTTCTGTTTAAGAAGGACGAGAACGGCAACAAGATGGAGCCCGTCGAGCAGGCCGTCGTCGAGTGTCCGGACGAGTACTCGGGCAAGGTCGTTGAGGTCTTCGGCACCTCCGGCGGCATCATGACGAGCATGGATACCTCGGGTATCGTGACGCACCTCGAGTTTAAGATCCCGACCCGCGGCATCATGGGCCTTAAGAACCGCATCATGAACGTCACCCACGGCGAGGGCGTGTTCTACCACACCTTCCTGGAGTACGGTCCCTACGCCGGCGAGATCGGCAACCGTCAGAACGGCGCAATGATCTCCATGACCACCGAGAAGGCCGTTGCCTATGCTCTGGGTACGCTGCAGGAGCGCGGCCAGCTGTTTGTTGAGCCGGGCACCGAGTGCTACGAGGGCATGATCGTGGGCGAGCGCAGCAAGGCTGGCGACATGGTCGTCAACATCGCCCGTACCAAGAACCTGGGCAACCAGCGTTCCTCGACCTCCGATATCTCCGTTCAGCTGGTGCCGCCCCGCACCTTCTCGCTGGAGGAGGCGCTGGAGTACATCGCCGACGACGAGCTGGTTGAGATTACCCCCAAGAACATCCGCCTGCGCAAGCGCCTGCTCAACGCCACCGACCGCAAGAAGGCCGCCGTCCGCGCCGGCCAGGTCAACAAATAAGCGCTGGACTTTATAGCGTCTAACAAGAAAGGGCGTCGACCGTAATGGTCGGCGCCCTTTTTGTGCATAGGGACTGAGCTGGTCTGCACCACCACAAAGGTGCCTGGTCCCTTTGTGGTGGTTGGCGGCTAAGCGGTGGGGAGTCCTGGCGTGTTAGCCGGCTGCTGCGGCTTGACGCGGGCGTTGCGCCAGATGATTTGGATGATGTAACCGAGCATAAAGACAAAGGCCACGCCGCTGATGAAGTCACCTACGAGGGGAAGCCCCGTGAGGGCGCCTGCGATTACGCCGCCCACGGCTGCCATGGCGTAGCGGTTTTGGTTGTGTCCAACCATGCGGGCGATCGCGCACCCCGCAAAGGCACTCGACATCAACGCGATGCCGATAACGCCGCACAAGAGGGTTCCGGCAAGCGACAGACCAGCGATAGAGATAATCAGCAGTAGGACGGCGGGGACGATAGCAATCGTGCCCAGAAGACCGCTCACCCACAGGGGCATGGAGCGCTGGTGGAGCATGCCGGCGGCGCTGGCGGTCGCGCGCGGAAAGATGAGCTCGAGCAGCAGAGCGACAAAGCAGGTCGAGAGTGCCGCGGCGACGATACCGCCGATGACATCGTTAACGGTGGAAGTATCCTCGTTCTCGGTGCGGTCGATCTTGAGCGCACCGACCTCGGCTCCCGCGGCGCGCTCGGGGTCCTCGGAGACGTGCGCGTTCACGGTGCCGGTGATGTGGGCGTTCTTGCCCAGGATGAGCTTGTCGGCCCAAACCTCGACATCGCCCTTGACGGTGCCATCGATGGTCACCGTGTCGCCCGCAAGCGCTGCCGACTTGGTGGAGCCTCGCAGGGCAACCGTCTCGCCTATCGCGTAGAAACAGTTGGCGGTGCTGTCGGAATTGAGCACGACATGCTGGCCAGCGACGGTCACGCTGCCATCAACCGTGGTCTTGGCAATGTCGATGGTGCGTGCCGCCAGACGGACGGCGCCGCCCACTGTGCAGTCACGGATCGAGAGGGTATCGCCCGCGGCGATGATATCGCGGCCGATGGACACATCATCCAAGTTGAGGGCCTGACCTGCGCAGTACAGGTCACCTTCGACGCCGGACGGATTGGCGTCATTGTCGGTCGCAAGTACGTTTCCTGCGGTGTCCGTGCCGGCGAACGACGCCGTGGGAAGCACGGTGATCGCCAGCGCGATGAGCGCGAATAGGATGGTGATGCGGCCCCATGCTTTACGGCGCTGGGTCAACGGGAGTTGATTGCAGGGCATAGTGAATCCTTCGTTAGATACTCGGCATATACCTAACAGGGTACCCAACGCGTGGGCGCTCTAAAAGAACCTCTCGGTTGCATTTCGAAGGATGAGCCCGCGCTACCTACTTTTTGCGATGCAAAAAGCGTGCGATGTCATCCTCGGTGGGGCTTTTGATATCAAAGCGCAGCGACAGCCAGCGTAGTCCCATGGTCACCACGACGCAAACGACCAGTGCGACGACATTGCTGACCAAGCCGCTCATGACAAGGCAAACATAGCTTGCCGATCCGGCGATGGCCGCGATGGCATAGAAGTTGGTGCGCTGGAAGATACCCGGCACCACACCCATAAAACCATCTCGCAGCATGCCGCCGCCCACCGCGGTAAAAAAGCCCATCATGATGCACACCGCCGGCGCAAAGCCGTAGACCAGCGCCTTGTCTGCGCCGGTTGCCGCATAAATACCCACCGAGATGATATCGAGCAGGGGAATGAGCTTTTCGGGCTTGTCGACGATTGCCGGGAAGATGTAGATGATGGCCGCGGTGGCGATGGAGAGCGGGAGCGCCATCGGTTGGTTGAGGATGTAGACGTTGCCCACCTGCAGCGTCATATCGCGCAAAAGACCGCCGCCCAGTCCACAGACCACGGCGAGCGCGACGGCGCCCACCAGGTCGAGTTTGTGCTCGCGTGCGACCAACACGCCCGAGATCGATGCCGCGACGACGGCGAACATCTCGAGCCAAAACGGGATGGCAACCATGGCATCCGAGGCGTGTGCGGTAACGATCATAGCGGCGGCAACGGGCAAGATGGGGTCCTTTGAGTTACGGGTTTAGACAATGCCCGTACATAGTACATGTTCGGCGCCGATTGCGACCCTATTGCTCGGCAAACGGTCGGGACTGGGTACGGTCATAGGTTCCATGTTTGGGGATCCGGGTTGATGCTGAACGCGATGGGGGCGTGGTCGAATAGGAGGGATGTCCAAATTTTGAGCTTTGCTCAAAATTTATCCGGTCGGCTTACGCCGACCGCGCTGCGCTAAAAACGCGCCACTGGCGCGTTTTCTTTACGCTTTGCGCCCTGGCGGGTTCGAATCCCTCCTCCTCCGCCGTATTTGTTTGTTGGGGACTCAAAACAAAAAGCTCCCATTCCCGGGAGCTTTCTCAACCAAAATGGCGGAGGAGG
>CAJJZO010000109.1 GCA_905197585.1 uncultured Collinsella sp. | reverse complement strand
GCATGGTGGCGGCAATGGTCTCGAGCGTACGGCCGTGGAAGCCGCCGCGCATGCACACGATGGTGTTGCCGCCATTACCGGCACGCTTGGCGTACAGGCGCGCAAGCTTCATCGAGCCCTCGTTGGCCTCGGCGCCAGAGTTGGCAAAGAAGGTCTCCCACACCTGCTCGTCCGCAGCCGGGGCACCAAGAGCAGCTGCCGTGGTCTCATCGCCGGCGGCAATGGCATCGGCAAGCACGCGCGCACCATCTACGTCGTCGTTAGCAAGCTTGGACAGCAGCGCCGCGACCTGTCCGCGCTGCTCGATGTAAAAGTAATTGGAGACATGCATGAGCTTTTTGGTCTGTGCCTCGAGCGCCGAGAGCACAGCCGGGTCGCCATGACCTAGGCTGCACACGCCGATGCCGGCAAGAAAGTCGAGGTACTCACGGCCATCGTCGCCGGTGAGCTTCATGCCGTGACCCTCGACAAACTCGACCGGAGAGCGGCCAAAGGTATGCATAACGTAATGGGATTCAAGCGATTGCTGAGCTGCAAGTGACATGGGATGCCTTTCGTTGGGCGCCAGACGGCGCGGGGCTATGGGTGCAGGAATGGGGCGGCTGCGGGTCAGCTAGACCGTCTGAAGCTTCTCGACCTCGTCAAGGTTCTCGGTCAGACGCGCAGCAAACGTCGAAAGCGGATGCGGATGCGTATCGAACTCGTAAGCCGTCTCGGTGGAATGGATCACGGTGCCGACGCCGGCATCGGTCAGCAGCTCCAGCAGCAGCGAGTGCGGCGTGGTACCGTTAATGATGTGGGCACGAAATACGCCGCCGGTAAGCGCATCGACGGCCGCACGCAGCTTGGGAATCATGCCCTTATCGACCTCGCCGCCGTAGAGCATTTCGTTAACCTCGTCGAGCGTTAGGTTGGAGATAAGCGAGTCCTTGTCGCTAAAGTCCTTGTACAGGCCATCGACATCGGTCAAAAAGATCGCCTTATGCGCGTGGAGCGCCGCGGCAACGGCACCGGCGGCGGTGTCGGCGTTGATGTTGAAGAAACCGCCGTCCTCCCCCGCCGCGACGGTAGCGATGACGGGGATGTACTCGTTATCGAGTAAGCGCTCGATATAGTCGGTGTTGACGTGCGTCACTTTGCCCACACGACCGAGCTCGGGGTCGAGCGGCTCGGCGATGAGCGTGCCGGCATCGCTGCCCGACACGCCCACGGCCAGGTTACCGTGGTGGTTGATGGCAGCAACCAACTCCTGGTTGACCTTGCCGCCCAGCACCTCGCGCACGATATCCATAGTCGCCGGCGTGGTCACGCGCTGGCCGTTCTTAAACTCGACGGGGATGTCATAGTGGCTGAGCGCCTCGTTGATAGCCTTGCCGCCGCCGTGCACGATGACGGGGCGCATACCGATGATCTTGAGCAAAACGATGTCGCTCATCACGTCGCGGCGCAGCTGCTCATCAACCATGGCGGCTCCGCCATATTTGATAACAACCGTCTTGCCGGTCAGATTCTTAATCCACGGCAGCGCTTCGAACAGCAGCTGCGCAGTTGCTTCGTTGGATTCGCTCGAACGACAATCGCGTGCGAATTTCATAATCTGCCTCGTCTTTCGTATCGTTATCGCGCCGTGCTCCGCTGTCCGCAATCGCGGCAAGATGCGCAGCGTGCCTGGAATCTAGGAACGGTAGTCGCCGTTGATGGAGATGTACTCATGCGTGAGGTCGCAGGTCCACACGGTCGTTGCCGCGTCGCCTGCGCCCAGGTCGGCCGAGATCACGATCTCGGGCGCCTCGAAACGTCGTAGAGCCTCGTCCTCGTCAAAGGGAACAGTCAGACCGTCGCGACAGACAGGCATGCCCATCATGTCGATGGAAACGTCTTCCTGATTAAACTTCACGCCGCACTTGCCAAGCGCCATAGCAACACGGCCCCAGTTGCAGTCGTGGCCGGCGATGCAGGTCTTAACGAGCGGCGAGTTGGCAACGGCACGGGCGGCGATATCGGCTTCCTCGTCGTTCACGGCGCCGGTAACGTTGACCGTAACAAGCTTGGATGCGCCCTCGCCATCGGCGGCGATATTGCGCGCCAGGCTCTCGCACACCTCGTGCACGGCAAATGCCAACTCGTCGAAGGCATCGGAGCCCTCGACGATAGGCTCGGCATCTGCGGCAGCGGCGCCGGAGGCAAGCATGATGCAGGTGTCGTTGGTCGAGGTGTCGGAATCGACCGTTACCTTGTTAAAGGTCTGCTTGACGGTCGAGAGCAGCAGGGCATGAAGTGCCGCAGGCTCGACGGGGGCATCGGTAGTAATGACCGCGATCATGGTGGCCATATTGGGCATGATCATGCCCGAGCCCTTGCACATTCCGCCTACCGTATAGACATTGCCCGCATGACCCGCAGCCTCGCTGACATAGGACACGGCGTACTCCTTGGAGTGCGTGTCAGTCGTCATGATGGCGCGAGCGGCATCGGCGCCACCGTGGGCGGAGAGCGCCTCGTAGGCAGCAGGAATGGCGGTCTCAAACGTGTCGATCGGCAGAATCTGGCCAATCACGCCCGTGGAGGCAACCAGAATCTGCCGGGGCTCGCAGCCGATGACCTGCGATGCGATGCTGCACGTCTCGCGCGCGCATGCAAGGCCGGTCTCACCCGTGGCGGCGTTGGCATTGCCAGAGTTGACCGAAACGCCGGCGATGATACCGTAACCCTTGTCGGCACCGCCCAGGTTGGCACGGCTCACTTGCACGGGCGCCGCGCAAAAGCGATTGGTGGTAAACACGCCGGCACCGGGACAGGGTTTATCGGGCACGACGAGCGCGTAATCCAGACGCTCGGGGTTCTTGCGGAACCCAGCGTGGATGCCCGCAGCTTTAAAACCAGCCGCAGCCGTAACGCCACCCTCGACGGCGCGAATCTTGATATCAAACAGCTCGGTATTCATCGTCTTTATGACTCCTTATGTCAAACAAAAACGGACATCGGTTGGTGCGCCATGCCAGTCGTGATCATGAGACCAGCTTAAGAGTGGCGCCCCACTCGATGCCCGACTACCAAATCGTTACCAATCGAATGTGCTACACCGGGCACGTCACTGTGGGCAAGCCTCGTCGCTCGTCAAAGCCAAAGACGATATTGGCGCACTGGACCGCTTGGCCCGCAGCGCCCTTGCACAGATTGTCGATGGCGCCCGTCGCCACCAGCACGCCCGCGCGCTTGTTGAACGCAAGGCCAATCTGGGCGGCGTTGGTGCCGACGACCGAAGCCGTCTTGGGCTGCTGGCCGGCATCGAGCACGCGCACAAAGGTGCGTCCAGCGTAGAACTGCTTGTAATAGTCGACGACATCCTCGAGAGCCAGGGAGTCGATGGCCTGCGGCGTGAGCGGCAGCGTCACCGTGGAGAGCAGGCCGCGCTTGAGCGGTGCCAGGTGCGGGGTAAAGACGACGCGATCTGTTAGACCAAGGATTTGCTCGATTTCGGGCGTGTGACGATGCTTACCCACGCCGTAGGCCTCCAGGTTCTCGTCCGCGCTGCAAAAATGGGTGCGGGCGTTGCAGGACTTACCGGCGCCCGTCACGCCGCTAATGGCATCGACAATCACGGGACCGTTCTCGGCCACCCAGCCCGCACGCACGGCAGGAGCGGCAGCAAGGCTCGTTGCGGTGGGATAGCAGCCGGCGCAGGCGACCAACACGGGCCTGCCAGCAGCATGGCTGGAAGCAGCGGTCTCCAAGTCCTGGCAGAACAGCTCGGGCAGGCCGAAGGCACGTGTCTTGAGTAGCTCGGGGCTCGTGTGCTCGGCGGCATACCATGCCTCAAACACGGCCGGATCGCTCAGGCGGTAATCGGCCGAAAGATCAAAGCAGGAAACGTCTGCGGCAAGCAGGGCGGGCACCTGCGCCATGGCGGCGGTGTGCGGCACGGCCAAAAATACCGCGTCGCAGTTCTTGAGCTCGGGGGCATCATGCGTCGTGAAGACAAGATCGCTTACGCCGGTGAAGCTCGGGTACACCGCAGACAACGGCTGGCCGGCATCGGCGTTGGACGTAATGGCGACAAGTTCAAACTCGGGATGACCGAGCACGAGGCGAATGAGCTCGGCTCCGGCATATCCAGCCGCGCCGACGATTCCAACCTTCAAAGACATATCAGACTCCTTGTCTGCGATTTATGCACCGATGCGCATTTCGCAGCGGTCGTTATGAAGTGGGTTGAAACTTTAGCACCAAAAGATGCATGAATACGTAAATGGCTTGCATATTCATGCATTGAAACATTCCCGACACATTCGCTTGAAGGAATTGACAAATGGAGCGGGCCCCATATTACCCAGTGCACCTTACGGTGACGTTGCAATGTGGGGCCCGCTATATGCGAGAATTTGAATTGTCGAAGCTTGCTGAGAGACTCGTTTAGAGCTCGACCGGCACCCATTCGTCGTGATTGTAGATAAAGGCCTCGGGTTCCTCCACGCTAAAGAAGACGAGCGTGGGGTCGTTAGGCCCCTCATAGTGCTCGCTCAAGCGCTCAAGATGTTTCCATCCAGCCTCGCGCATATCGGGAGCGGCCTGGTCATCCAGACCCGCATGCCCGCGCAAGATGAGCCAGCCATGGCCCGGCCACCAACTCGTGGCCTCAAAGCGCTGATTTTGCAGCAGCTCTTGCCACACGTCTTTGGTGCGCGCCGTCACAAACCACAGCTTACCGTCCTGAATCTGTGCAAACGAGAACGGACGTACATGTGGCTGCCCGTCCACGCTCGTCGCCAAGTACCACGCCGGCACCGACGTCAGATACTCCAAAACCGTATTCAATCCGTCCACGTTTCCTCCTGTACTAGCCAGTTTGAGAGCCTGGTTTGTGTGAGCTAGAGCTCCAGGCGCTCCTCGCTGCCGTCGATATCACAGAAGCGGGCGGCGATATTGCGCACCGAGAAAAACGCAAGGCGACCGTCGTTGGCACTCTCGTGTTGCTCGCCAATGCCCACCATATGCTTAAAGCCCGCCTGGCGCACCCGGTCGCTCACGACCGCGTCGTCCTCGAGCGCGGCCTCGCCGGTCAGCACAATCCAGCACTCCCCCGGTTTCCAACCCGAAACCTCAAACTTGGGGTTCGCGCTGAGCTCGGCCCACACATCCTTATCGCGCGAGGTGCAAAACCACAGCTTGCCATCATCGACCATGGCAAACGAGAACGGCCTCACGCGCGGCTGATGTCCGTCCGTCACGTCGATCGTGGCGAGATACCACGCCGGAATACGCCTAAGATACGAACAGGCGCGCTCGAGCTGCGCCGTGCGGTCGTTGTCGGTCATAGGGACCCCTTTTCTGCGCTCGAATCGCGCCTAAACAAGTTGAAGATTGATGACGATGACGCAGATGAGCAGCAGCGCCGTCACCACCGCGGCCAGCGCATCCCCGCGGCGAAATGCAAGCGCATGCAGGCGCGTGCGGCCCTGCTCACCGTGATAGCAACGGGCATCCATGGCGGCCGAAAGCGTCTCGGCATGACGGAACACGCCCGTGAACAGCGGAATCGCCACACTACCGAGCATGCGCACGCCGCCGAGCGGGCCGCCCGTTACGCGTGCACCGCGGCTTGCTTGCGCGTCCGCCGTCTGCTTCATCTCGGTGGCAAACTGCGGCATAAAGCGCAGCGCGATGCCCATGATCATGCCGAGCTCGTGGGCGGGCACGCCGAAGCGGGCGAAGGGCTTGAGCACCCATTCGAACGCCTCGGTCAGGTCGATCGTCATGGTGGTCAGAGTGATCAGGCTCATCCCCAGCATCATGATGGTCAGGCGCGCGCCCATGAACAGGCAGGTTTGCACGCCCGCCTCGCTGATGCGAAGAATGCCCCAGTCGACGAGCACCTGGCCGCCTTGCGTGACGAACAGGTTCAGCACCGCCACGATGACCACGATTGCCATAAGCGGTGCCAACGACCGCGCCGCCTTGCTCGGCGGGATCTGCGCCAGCGCATAGCAAAGCGCCGTGAACACCGCGCATATCGCCAGGGCCGCCGCGGTTTTCGCGCACAGCAGCACCACGATGAACGCGCAGCCCGCTATGAGCTTCGTACGCGGGTCGAGCCGGATTCCTTTCCTTTTGTCCGTTGTGGCGGAAAAGGATACCCCCTCCATTATGCGATGCCCGCTTTCGCAAAATGTTTTTTCAGAAGCGTTTTTCCAAGCAGGCCGCCCAAAATGGCAAAGACAAAAATCCCGGCAACCACAAGGATAATGCTCCACATCGGCATAACCGCCATTACCCGGTCGGCATATTTCTCC
>CAJJZO010000108.1 GCA_905197585.1 uncultured Collinsella sp. | reverse complement strand
TATCCAGGAGCTTGACATGATCTGCATCGTGCCCGCGGCGGTTTCGTTTGAGGGCCAGCCGCTGCTCGACTACATGATGCTCAAGGACGGTCATGTGGTGCCGGCGCGTTCGAGCATTGCCTTGCAGCGTGGCGAGAACAACGACACGCGTTGGGCGCCGCCGGTGTTCGACGTGGACGGCGTGCGCATCGCCGTGATTTTTGACTTGGACCGCGAGCTCGAGATGTTGCCGACCGGCGTCGACCTCATCGCGTATTTCCAATTCAACGCGTTTGACATGACCGACCGCGAGACTGCCGCCATTGCCGCCGTTCGCAGCGGCGCCTACCGCAAGATCGCATCCAAGCGCAGCGTGTGGTTTGCCTGCATGGCGCCGGTCGGTGCCTATGACGAGTCGGTGTATACCGGCGGTTCGTTTGTGCTCGACGACTGCGGTCGCGTGGTGGCCCAGGCGCCGTGTTTTGAGGAGAGCCTGCTGGTTCAGGAGATTCAGCGCGGCGTGATGCTCGATGCCCTGGAAGATCACGAACTGCCCGAGTTCCGTTCCGAGGAGTGGTTGTGGCAGGCGCTGGTGCTCGCCGTGCGCGACAACGCCCGAGCCCACGGTGCGTCGCGTGCTGTGGTGGCACTCGAGGGTGACCTGCCGTCATCCCTGCTGGCGGCGCTGGCCGTTGACGCTCTGGGTTCGCGTAACGTAATTGGCCTGGTGCTGGGGCGCAACCGTATCTTTACGCCGGCGCAGGAGGAGGCCGAGGCTGCCCGCTGTGCCGCCGTCCGTGCCATCGCCGAGCGTTTGCACATTCGCACCGTCGAGCGCGATGCACCGGATGCGGCGCGTGTGCTCGATCGCGACGTGTCGGCGGGCGATGCCGAGCGTCTGCGCTCGCGCACGCTGGGCCTCATGCTGGAGGACACGGCGCTCGAGCTGGGTGCGATGGCGCTGAGCCCGCTGTCCAAAACCGAGTATGCGCTGGCGGCGCCGGCGCTTTGCGGCGGCTACCAGGGCGACTTTGCGCCCTTTGGCGATGTGTACCTGTCGACGCTTGAGTTTGTGGCGCGTGTGCGCAACCGCACGTCTGCCGTGGTGCCCCAAGAGCTCGTGACGCTCAACGCGGTGGAGGATTGCATGGAGCGCGTGCTGGCGCAAGCGCTCTCGACGATCGACGGTCCGGTCGATATGCTCGACCGCGCGGCACAGCTGCTCGGCGGGCTTGAGCCGGGTGAGGTCGATGGCGCGCTCGAGGCGCACGTGGACCGCAATCGAGCTTTCGACGACATCCCGATGGCCGCTGGCAAGCCTGAGGCCTGCTCGCTGCTGCTGATGCTCGTTCGACAGGGTGAGGCTGCCCGCCGCATGTTGCCGATGGCGCCGATCGTCTCGGCCCGTTCGTTTGCCGAGCGTGCCTGGCCGTATATGCTCGCGTGGTCCGACCTGGGGCTTAACGGCAAGGAGCGTATGACGGTCGATTCGCTGGCGCGCGCCGAGGTGCGCCGTTTTGCTGACGAGGATACGAGCGAGCGCGTGCGAAACGAGATGATGGGCGTGCTGGGCGAGCTGCTGGGTATTTCGCCCGAGCAAATGGAGGAGCTGCGCTCCGAGGACGGTCAGCGTCGTTTGCACGAGGGAATGAAAAAGTTCGAGGGCGAGGTTCAGGACGCCATCGATAAGATGATGGGCGGTCAGGGCGGCTCGCAAGGTAGTCCCCAGGGTGGCCCGATGCCGCATCCGCCGGTTGATCCCCGACAATTTCCGTTCTTCTCTCAGAACTAGGTCGCTGCGCGCCCGCCAGAGCGGCAATCTGCCTTTCAATCGTCGGACATGACCGCCAGGTCAATGCCCTCCTCTTTCAAGGCACCTTGCTCGCTCTGGCGGGCGCTCGCTTGCGTATACTCAACCTACAATTCGATCTCGGCTGACTTATAGGGCTAGCGTTGTGTTATTCTAGAACAGACGTTCGTGAATGATGCGCGGGGCCTTGTCTTGCGCTGTGCTTGTGGCGAGGGGAGGTTGGCTTGGTTATCTTGGGCATTGACCCCGGTTTGGCTCATACGGGTTGGGGGATTATCGAGGAGCGGCGTGGCGAGGTTCGCTGCCGTGCCTACGGTTGCATCGAGACCAGCGCGGGCAGCCCGCTCGCGGTGCGCCTGTCGCATATCGCCCATGACCTTAAGGATGTCGTCGAGCGTTATCGACCCGACACGGCTGCTGTCGAGAGCATCTACTTTGGCGCCAACGTTCGCTCGGCCATCCCTACGGCGCATGCCCGCGGTGCTGCACTCGTAGCGCTTTCGGAATGCGCGCTCGAGATTGGCGAGTACACGCCCATGCAGATCAAACAGGCTGTGGTGGGCACCGGCGCCGCGGACAAGCGGCAGGTCGCCTATATGGTACGCACGCTAACACAGCTCGACCACGACCCGCATCCCGACCATGCCGCCGATGCCCTGGCCTGCGCCATCTGCCACGTTAACCTCAGCCGCACCCGCGCCCTCACCGGTGGCGAGTTCTATCAACAGAGAGGAACCGGATACTGATGATTTCCCAGCTCCACGGAACGCTTGTCGAGGCCACGATGAGCTCTGCTGTCGTCGATGTGTCGGGCGTTGGCTTTGAGCTCGGCATTTCGGGCAGCACTGCGGCCACGTTGCCGACGCCCGGTGGCGAGGTCCGCCTCTACACGCGTATGCAGGTGCGCGAGGACGCCATGACACTTTTCGGTTTTTCCTCTAAGGATGAGCGCACGATGTTCGACCGGCTCGTGTCCGTTTCGGGCGTTGGCCCGCGCTTGGCGCTCGCCGTGCTTTCCACCTATACCGTAGGGCAGCTGTATTCGCTGGTGATGGCCGAGGACGACAAGGGCATGGCCAAGGTACCCGGTGTGGGCAAAAAGACAGCCCAGCGCCTGATCCTGGAACTCAAGAGCACCTTTGCCAAGGATAAGGGCTTTGTGCCGGTCGACGTGATTCCCGGCCAGGTTGCGATGCCCGTGCCCGCTGCTGCTCCCTCGGCCATCGATGATGCCCGTGCGGCGCTCCTTTCCATGGGCTTTAGCCCGCAGGAGACCGATGTTGCCCTGAGCGGGTATGATGGGCAGAATATGCGTGTCGAGGATCTGCTCGGTGCGGCGCTTAAGCGACTCGGAATGGATGCGTGATGTGGGAAGCCGATGACTCTCAGGACCTGTGGGCGACGCCCGGTAACTCGCCGGCGGCATCCATGGCGCACGGCGAGCGCATGGTGGGCTCGGAGCTGACGGCCGAGGACCTCGATGTCGACCGCACTTTGCGCCCCCAGCGCCTGGACGACTACTGCGGCCAGGAGCACATCAAGCAGAGCCTGCGCGTGTTGATCGAAGCGGCGCAGAACCGTGGCGAGACGCTCGACCACGTGATTTTCTCGGGTCCTCCGGGCCTGGGCAAGACCACGCTGGCTACCGTTATCGCCAACGAGCTGGGCGCTCAGATTAAGACCACGAGTGGCCCCGCCATCGCGCGCACGGGCGACCTGGCGGCCATCCTTACTAACTTGCAGCCGGGTGATGTGCTGTTTATCGACGAGATCCACCGCCTCAACCGTTCGGTCGAGGAGGTCCTGTACCCCGCGATGGAGGACTTTGCGCTCGATATCGTGATCGGTAAGGGTCCGGCGGCGCGCTCGATTCGCCTGGATATTCCCAAGTTTACGCTGGTGGCGGCAACGACTCGCTCAGGCATGTTGACCGGCCCGTTGCGCGACCGCTTTGGCATTTCATATCGCCTGGATTACTACACGGTCGAGGAGCTCGCGCAGATTGTGACGCGCTCGGCGACTATCCTGGGCGTGACGATCGACCATCCCAGTGCACTCGAGATCGGCTCGCGTTCGCGCGGCACGCCGCGTCTTGCCAACCGCCTGCTCAAGCGCGTGCGCGATTACGCACAGGTGCGCGGCAACGGCCCCATCGAGCTCGATATCTGCCGCCAGGCGCTCGAGTTCTTCGAGATCGATGAGCTCGGTCTGGACTGGATGGATATTCGCATTTTGGAGACGCTCGCCAAGACGTTCTCCGGTCGTGCCGTGGGACTTACGACCCTTGCCAGCGCGGTGGGCGAGGATCCGGGCACGCTCGAGGATGTCTATGAGCCCTATTTGCTGCAGTGCGGGTTGATGATTCGTACGCCGCAGGGCCGTCAGGCAACCCTTCGCACCTTTGAGCACCTGGGGATTGAACCTACCGTTTAGGGCGCTTTGTTTTGGCGGGCTGTTGGACTATCGCTGGGCATCGGGTAAACATATCGCCGTTCATCGGTTATGGGCGTTTTACTATTGCGCGCCCGTGCTATGCTGAATTGGTCTTTTTCTCATTCGGTAACGAAAGGACCGCCCATGCCTACTGACATCGAAATCGCACGTTCTGTCACGCCACTGCCTATTACCGAGGTGGCCAAGAACGCCGGCGTCGACGTTAAGCACCTTATTCCGTACGGCTTCGACAAGGCTAAGGTTGACTATTCACTGCTCAACGAGCCGACTGATCACCAGGCTAAGCTCGTCCTCGTGACCGCTATCAACCCAACGCCTGCGGGCGAGGGCAAGACCACCACGACCATCGGTCTGGCCGACGGCCTGCGTCGTCGCGGCATCAAGAGCGCCGTGGCCCTGCGCGAGCCTTCGCTCGGCCCCGTCTTTGGCGTTAAGGGCGGTGCTGCCGGCGGCGGCTGGGCTCAGGTCATCCCCATGGAGGATATCAACCTGCACTTTACCGGTGACTTCCATGCCATCGGTGCTGCCAACAACCTGCTGGCCGCCATGCTCGACAACCACATCCAGCAGGGCAATCAGCTCGGTATTGACGTTAAGCGCATCACTTGGAAGCGCGTCGTCGATATGAACGACCGTCAGCTGCGCCACGTCATCGACGGTATTGGCGGTAAGGCCCAGGGCGTGCCGCGCGAGGACGGCTTCGATATCACCGTCGCCTCCGAGGTCATGGCAATCCTGTGCCTGTCTACGAGCATCAGCGACCTCAAGGAACGCTTGGGCGAGATTGTCGTCGGCTATAGCTTTGCCGGCGAGCCCGTCCGTGCCCGCGACCTTAAGGCCCAGGGTGCCATGGCCGCGTTGCTTAAGGACGCGCTCAAGCCCAACCTGGTGCAAACGCTCGAGGGCACGCCCGCGTTTGTCCACGGCGGTCCCTTCGCCAACATTGCCCACGGCTGCAACTCTATCATGGCCACGCGTATGGCGATGCGCTTTGGCGATGTTGCCATTACCGAGGCCGGCTTCGGTGCCGATCTGGGTGCCGAGAAGTTCCTCGACATCAAGTGCCGCATGACGGGCGTTCGCCCCAGCGCCGTCGTGGTCGTCGCGACCGCTCGTGCGCTGAAGTACAACGGTGGCGTCGCCAAGGCCGACCTCAACGAGGAGAACCTCGAGGCACTCAAGGCTGGCATGCCCAACCTGCTGCGTCACGTTGACAACATCCAGAACGTATATGGTCTGCCCTGCGTGGTCGCCATCAACCGCTTCCCGACGGACACCGAGGCCGAGCTTGCGCTCATCGAGTCCGAGTGCCAGAAGCTCGGCGTCAACGTTAAGCTTTCCGAGGTCTGGGCCAAGGGCGGCGAGGGCGCGCTCGACCTGGCCGATGAGGTCATGCGTCTGATTGAGCAGCCGAGCGAGCTCAAGTTTGCCTACGAGGACGGCGCCGATGTTGCCGATGCCCTCGAGGCCGTCGCCACCAAGGTTTACCGTGCCGACGGCGTCGACTTTACGCCGGCTGCCAAGCGCCAGCTCGCCGAGCTGCGCGAGAACGGCTTTGGCAGCCTGCCGGTGTGCGTGGCCAAGACGCAGTACAGCTTTAGCGACAACGCCAAGGCCCTGGGCGCTCCCGAGAATTTCCGCATCACGGTGCGCGAGCTCAAGGTTTCCGCCGGTGCCCACTTTGTGGTCGCGCTGACTGGCAGCGTTCTGACCATGCCGGGTCTGCCCAAGGTGCCCGCAGCAGAGAACATCGACGTCGACAACGACGGCAACATCACCGGCCTGTTCTAAGCCTGCTGCCCATAGCTGCTTGTCCGCCCCGCCGTGCCCCCAAGGCCCGGCGGGGCGGTTTTATCCTTAGGCCCGCGCATGTCTTGTAGATACCGACGGACTCTGCCCGTCATAGGCTTTTGCGCGGGTAGAATGCATGGATAACTTGAGGCTCACGCGCGACGGAAAGGAATCGTTGCATGGATCAGGACAAGACAACCGTGATGGGCGGCTACGGTTCCGCGCAGGCTGGCGGCAGCGCCGATGCGACCCGCGTTGTGTCGAACCCCGGCAATGCTGCCCCCGATGCGACG
>CAJJZO010000107.1 GCA_905197585.1 uncultured Collinsella sp. | reverse complement strand
CGGCTGAACTATTCGCAGTCGGGCGTGAGCCGCATGGTGGGAGACCTTGAGGCCGACTGGGGCTTTAAAGTGCTCGATAGAAGCCGCGAGGGCGTGGTGCTTTCCGCCGACGGGCGGCAGGTCATGCCGGCTGTCGAGGCGCTCTGCGAGGAATTCACTCGCTTGCAGCGACGGGTGGATGAGATGCGTGGACTCATGCGCGGCAAAATCTGCATCGGTACGTTTTCGAGTGTGGCGACCCACGTGCTGCCGCCGGTGATTGCGCGCTTTCGCGCCGATCATCCGGACGTCGATTATGAGTTGCTGATGGGCGATTACTCCGAGATTGAGCAATGGGTGGCGGAAGGCCGCTGCGACCTGGGCTTTATCCCACGTGAGCCCCGAGAAAACGGCATGGCATCGCGGTCTTTGGTGCGCGACGAGTTGATGGCGGTAGTGCCGGCGGACTCTTTGCTTGCCACGGCGGAGGTCGTTTCTCTTGCCGATTTAGCCAACGAGCAGTTTATTCTGCTAGAACGAGGCACCGATGATGAGATTACGCCGCTGTTTCGCCGCGCGGGCCTGGCGGTGCGCTCTAAGCTGTCGACCTGGGATGACTATGCGATTATGGCCATGGTCGAGGACGGCCTGGGCGTGAGCATTCTTCCCGCGCTCATCTTGCGCCGCTGCCAGTTCGATGTTGCCGTGCGCCCACTCGAGGGGCATCCCCATCGGCAGATCAACGCCATATACCGCACCGCCGACGTTTCGCTCGCGGCGGCTCGTTTCCTCGAATATCTCTAGACGTGTACACGTCATTGTCCACTTTGGGACAATTCTCAGGGCTCGGTACATTTTCTTGTGAAATTGAACTTTCGGATAATGCGCCGCGCTATACTGCTTGCTAAATTGAACCTTGGTTCAATTCGTGTTCTATAAATTGAACTTTGCCAGCAAGGAGGTTCCTGTGGCCCAAGAGACGTTTTGCGATCGCCTGCGACAGACTATGTCCAATCGCGACGTTCGCCAATCGGACGTAATCCGCGCATCGGAGATGCTCGGCAAAAAACTCGGCAAGAGTCAGATGAGCCAATATGTGAGTGGCAAGACGATTCCGCGGCGCGATGTGGCAGAGCTGCTCGCCCGCATTTTGGAGGTCGATGTTACCTGGCTGCTTGCCGGCGACGCCGATCAAGGCGAGGCATCATCACCCCGCAACGATTCCAAGCCCGAACCCCATCCCTCAGCTCAAATTGCAAGGAGCACCACCATGCGTACTTTTTCTAAATCCACCAAGCTCGATAACGTCCTGTATGACGTGCGCGGTCCCGTCGTCGACGAGGCCGCCCGTATGGAGGACGAGGGCGAGCGCATCCTCAAGCTCAATATCGGCAACCCGGCGCCCTTCGGTTTCCGCACGCCCGATGAGGTCATCAAGGACATGCGCCAGCAGCTGCCCGACTGCGAAGGCTATTCCAACTCGCGTGGCCTGTTCTCCGCGCGCAAGGCGATCATGCAGTATTCGCAGATCAAGGGCCTGCCCAACGTTCAGATGGAGCATATCTACACGGGCAACGGCGTGTCCGAACTCATTCAGCTTTCGATGAACGCGCTGCTCGACAATGGCGACGAGATTCTGATCCCCAGCCCCGACTATCCGCTCTGGACGGCGTGCGCAACCCTTGCTGGCGGTCATCCCGTACATTATCTGTGCGATGAGCAGGCGGATTGGTATCCCGACCTGGAGGATATGGAGTCCAAGATCACGAGCGCGACCAAAGCCCTCGTCATCATCAACCCCAACAACCCCACGGGTTCTGTCTATCCGCGCGAGGTGCTCGAGGGCATCGTCGAGATTGCACGCAGGCATCAGCTGATGATCTTTGCCGATGAGATCTACGACCGCCTGTGCATGGACGGCTACGAGCACGTCTCGATTGCCTCGCTCGCCCCCGATCTGCCCTGTGTCACCTTTAGCGGTCTGTCCAAGTCGCACATGATCGCGGGCTATCGCATTGGCTGGATGGTGCTTTCGGGCAACCAGCGCTGCATGAGCGACTTCATCATGGGCATCAACATGCTCTCCAACATGCGCCTGTGCTCCAACGTGCCGGCTCAGTCGATCGTCCAGACGGCGCTCGGCGGCCATCAGTCCGTTAACGACTACATCCGTCCCGGCGGCCGTGTCTACGAGCAGCGCAACTTTGTGTATGAGGCGCTCAACAAGATCGACGGCATCTCGGTGGTCAAGCCGCGCGCGGCGTTCTACATCTTCCCCAAGATGGATGTTAAGAAGTTCAACATCACCGATGACGAGCAGTTTGCCCTCGACCTGCTGCACGAGAAGAAGATTCTGATCACGCGCGGCGGCGGCTTTAACTGGGCCGAGCCCGATCACTTCCGCATCGTGTACCTGCCGCGCATGGAAGTGCTCAAAGAGTCCCTCGAAGACCTCGCCGACTTCTTTGACCATTACCGTCAGGCGTAACGGCAAAGGTAGCCTGTAATGAAACGGTCGGCCCGCAACGGATGCGGGCCGACCGTTTTCTGTCTAAGCCCGTGCTGTTAGCGCTTGTCTCGTTGAGCGAGCGAGGTTCGCGTGTGAGCGGTAAGTTCTATTCCAAAATGGAATACAGTGGGCTTAAGCTGGAATTGATGTCCGGGTACCTGCTTTTCTAGAATGTTTTCAACAAGATGAAAGGCGGTTCCAACCAATGATTATCGATGCAAATTCCTACTGGTTCGACGAGCGCATCTTTCATGACGAGACACTCTGCGAACAGTTTTTGGCCGAGGTACCCCGCGCCTATGACACCGAAGGCTATCTGACCATGAATTCCGCCGGCAAACGACAGATCGTGATCGAGATGCCCGCCGGTTCTCCGGGTCTTAACTACATTGAGGGCGACTACACCCTCGAGAAGCGCTTGGCCGATATGGATGAGGCGGGGGTCGACAAGGCGATCCTCAAGCTCCCCGGCTGTCACGAGTGGATGTCGCTCGAGATGTGCCGGCGTTTCAACGACGGTATGGCTGCTGACGCGAAGGCGTCAAGTGGCCGTCTGATTCCGCTTGTCGCCGTGCCGCCCTTTGGCACCAAAGCGAATTTGGAGGAGCTCGACCGCAGGCTCGACGATGGTTTTGTGGGTGTGCAACTCTGCGCTCACTACGGCAAGCGCTATCTCGACGACCAGGTCTTCTCGAGCTTTTTCGAGCACCTGAACGAACGCCATGTCACCGTTTACGTGCACCATGTTCCCGTGCCGGTCGAGAACGAATCGCTTCTCGCGTACGACAACCTTCGCCGCTCTTATGGCCGCTGCGTCGACCAAACTACGGCGATCGGCCGAGAGATCTTTGGCGATTTCTTTGAGCGCTACCCCAATATCAAGATGGTCCACTCCATGCTCGGCGGCGCATACTTTGCGTTCAAGGAGATGCTGCTGCCTCATGGTCCCAAGCGCCCTGATGCTTCTGGCCGTTTTCAGGTCGATACCGAGACCGTTTCCAGGCGCCTCGAGAACAACATCTATTTCGACATGTCCCATGCTCAGCCTTGGGGCAAGACACTCCTTGCCTGCGCGGTTGACGTGCTGGGTGCAGACCATATTGTTTTTGGCACGAGCTATCCCGTTAAACGCGAGTGGCTCACCGAGGGTGTCGCCTGCGTTCGCGCTGCAAATCTGAGCGATACAGACAGCGACCTTGTGCTTGGCGGTACGGCGCAGCAACTGTACGGTGTCGAGTGAGCGGCAATCAGAGGGGAGTATCTGCCATGGACGAAGGAGAGATGAGAGCTGGGGCCGCTCGTGTGGCCATCGATCTTGGGGACGTGTTGCCGTTCGACGGTTTCGACGAACTCCGTCATGAGGTCTTCGCCCGTGCCCTTATCATCGAGGGGACGGGGCGACGCGCCTGCGTCCTTTCGCTTGAGGTCACCTCGATCGCTCCGGCTCTACTCGCCGATCTGCGTGAGGTTGTTGAGGATGCCGCCAATTGCAGCGGTGCTTATTCTTGGGTGGTTCCTACCCACACGTTTTCCATGCCTCACGTCCGCACTCCCGGGCATCTTGCCGACGATGCTGCCCGCAATCGCAACGAGCGCTATCGCGCAGCGCTCGTCGCTGCCGCCCGCACGGCTGTCGAGCGCGCTGTTGCGGGCATTCGCTCTGCCACGCTCGCCACTGTGGAGGGCGAATGCCCCGTGAACGTTAATCGCGACATTGAGACGCCTGCCGGCTGGTGGTTGGGCTCGAATCCCAGGGGGTTTGCCGACCACACGATGCCCGTACTCGCCATAAGGGATGCCGGGGGCGAGTATGTTGCCGTGCTCGCGACGGCGGACGTTCAGTCCTCCGTGCTCGACGGGTCGCGCGACTCCGAGGGGAGGCGCATGGCGAGCGGAGACCTCTTTGGTTTTGCCGCCATGTCACTCGAGCGCGAGCTGGGCGGCGTTGCCCTGTTGCTGCCAGGGGCCGCGGGCGACCAAGGTCCGGCGGAGCACGCCATGAACGTCATGTTCGATGCGGCCGGCGTTAAGCAGACGGTCGATGCCCATGAGGACGGATACCGCATGCTGCACCAGCAGGGGCAGGCCTTGGGCGATGCTTTAATCGAGGCCGCTCGCATGGCGCGTGAGGATGACGCTACCGGCATCGATGCCCGCACGGTCGACGTTCTCCTGCCCGCTCAGACACGCGCCGATTTTCACTCTTTGGCCCCGCACCGAACGTATGAGTTTCATGCCGCTGGCGAGCAGCGCACGAGGGTCTATCTGCTCCGGCTGGGAAACGTCGAGCTTGTCGGCGTACAACCCGAGGTCTCGAGTGCATTCGGCGCCACTGTGCGCGCCGCTCGGTCCGGCTCTGTGTTCTTTGCCACGCTCGTCAACGGCGGACAGAAGTACCTACCGGCTCCCGACGCGTACGAAAAGATCACCTATGAGGCCATGAACTCCGGTTTTGCCGCCGGATCCCATGAGCGCCTCGTCGAAATCATCATTGCCGCCTTGAATGCGGCGTGACACAGAAGGAGAACGTGCATGAACATTGGACACGCGCGCCGCAAAATCACCCCACAGGGCGACATCTACCTGATTGGCTACCGCAATCTTCCCAACCGTCTTGAACCTGCGACGGGCGTCCATGACGACGTCTTCGCCAACGCCATCCTCTTCCAGCAAGGCGAACGTGAAGTGTTTCTCTTTAATGCCGATGTCCTCGAGTTCGAGGAAAGCATGGCCGAGGAGGTCAAGACAATGCTCGCCGAGCGCTACGGCATTGACCGTGATTGCGTCCTGCTCTCGGCGACGCACGACCATACTTCAATCGTCGCTTACCACCGCAGCTGGTGGACGGGAAAATTCGACGAGAACTACTACCGCTGGTTCCTCGATACCATTTGCCAATGCTTTGAGGAGTGCCGTGCCAACGCACAGCCCGCGATTTGTCGCTTGGGCAAGCAGGTCATCACCGGTTTCTACGACAACCGCATCATCCCAGGTGAACTCGCCGACAATGAGGTCATTGTCGTATCGTTCTTCGATACCGAAGGCAAGCCATTTGCGGGCTTTGTGAACTGGGCGGTGCATTCCGCTTGCGTCGGACCCGACTGCACGGAGCTCACGAGCGAACTCGCCGGTCTTACCGGCAAAAAGCTCGCTCAGAGTCTTGGTTACTATCCGGCCATGGTCGTCGGTGCTGCTGGCGACTGTAGCGACCGCAATTTTCGACAGGGACGCGGCATTCCCGAGGTTGAGCGTGTTTCGACCGGTCTTGCCGAGGCGATTTCCCAGATCAAGCTCGATTGCGAGGTCGTTCTTGACCGCATCGAGCCTCAGACGTTCTATCACACCGTTGCCCATGACGACTTTTCACTCACGCTTAAGTGCGCCGTCATCAGTCTGGGCGGCCTGCATCTCTTTGTGTTCCCGAGTGAACTCGGCAGCGACCTGGGCATTCGCATGAAGCGCGAATGTCCGGTCGAGGGAATAGTCTGCGGTTACACCAACGGCTATTTTGAGTATTTCCTTCCGGCACGCGAGTACGGCCTCTCCTTTGAGACCGAGCGTACTCAGATTCCCCAGGGCGAACCGGAACGTCTGTGTGACAAGTTCTGCCAGACGACGAGACTTCTCGGCGCAGCAGATTCGCGTCTGTAGGCCTGATTGCGTGATATGGGCCAATGAGGCTCATTGCCATGTGATCGGCATCTTCCATCTTCTCTGCCGTTCCCCATCCCGGGCGTACGTGCGTCCGCGGATTTCAAAGGGGGAAGCGGGTTCCTTGCCCTCCCACGTCGACTACGGAGGCATGAAATCGATGCTATACCCCGCTCAGAAAAGGAGAATTCCATGAAATACCAGAA
>CAJJZO010000106.1 GCA_905197585.1 uncultured Collinsella sp. | reverse complement strand
CGGGCGAGCGCGCGGCCCCCAACGCGCCGCACCTCCCCCCCATGCCCCCCCAGCGCACCAAGAGCGCGGCGGTTAAAAAGAAGTTCCAGCTCTTGCATCATCTGGAACAGCCGTGTGCCGATGAGGAGACGCTGGTCGAAGCTGCGCTTGCGGTGCACCCGCGCAAGGTCGTTATCAAGCGGCCGGTGAAGGGACCGTTGCTTGCCGGTATGAAGCCGAGCTATCAGCTCGCGGGCAAGGCCGTGCGCTACGACGTTCTGGTGTCGCCGCGTCCGTAACACGTTCATGATGGCTCGCGCTGCGTCAGCACCGCGCCGATGCGACGCTTACTTCCAGGGATGCGACGTCAAATGCCACCCGCCACAGTATTCGCATTTGTAGCAGGCAAGCCCGCGCCTGCCGCGGTTTTCGCAGTCGGCCATAACGGCCTCGGCCTCGGCACGCGTGTCGTAACGGTTTTTGCGCTCGCACGACTTGTAGCGCCAGGCTTCATCGCGCTCGGCGTCCAGAGCGTCGCGGCGCTCGTCCTCGCGCGCAAACAGGTCGCTCATATCGCCGCCGGTGGCAGCGCCCAAAAACTCGCTTTTGGCCTTTGACCAGGCGGCTCGCTTTTTGCTTCCCATCTGCTTCGCGCCCCTCTTCAAACGCTGGTATCATTGCTCAATCAAAGTGATACCAATAAACGTGAGGTCGCCGCGTGATGATCAGAAAAACCCTCGATACCGACATTCCCGTCGTCATGGCTATCTATGACGCCGCCCGCGCCTTTATGCGCGCGCACGGTAATGCCACGCAGTGGCCGGTGGGTACGCCCTCGGCGGAGCAGCTGGCTGCCGATATCGCCGCCGGTGGCAGCTATGTGTGCGAAGTCGACGGCCGCGTGGTGGCGACGTTTGCCTTTTTGCCGGGTCCGGACGAGTGCTATGACGCAATTGAGGACGGTCAATGGCGTAGCGACGCTCTGTACGCCGTGCTGCACCGTGTGGCATCCGACGGCACCGTGCACGGTATCGCGGCTGCGATGTTTGCCTTTGCCAAGGAGCGTGCCGATCACCTGCGCATCGACACGCATCAGGACAACCTGCCCATGCAGGGCGCCATCTTAAAGGCTGGCTTTGAGCGCGCCGGTATCGTCTATGTGTCCGACGGCACGGCGCGTGTCGCGTTCGATTGGCTGCGCGAGGCGTAAAAGCAGGGGCGCGTGTCAACAATTCGCACGAACGAAAATGGCCCGGGCGGGGCCATTTTCGTTCGCTGCGCTGATTTGCAAGCCGGCTTTCGCAAGGCGCGAACCTACGAAAATCGCCGCGCGGCAACGCGGGGCGATGAGCTCGGTCGGGGGATAGGGCCCGCTTCGCCCGCCGGCCCGTAAATTGTATCATCCAGTGTGGAGCGTGAACGCCCGTTGCCGCGTGCGATGGGCTTGCAATAAGAGGAGAGCCATGTCGAAGCAAGCGGTCGTTGGAATCTTGGCGCATGTCGATGCCGGCAAGACCACGTTGGCCGAGGCCATGCTGTTCAACGCGGGTCGCATCCGCAAGCGCGGCCGCGTGGACGATGGCGATTCGCATCTGGACACTAACGCGATCGAGCGCGAGCGCGGCATTACGATCTTCTCGTCGCAGGCCGTACTCGATCATGGCGATACCCACGTCATGCTCGTGGATGCGCCGGGGCATGTCGATTTTTCTGCCGAGGCGGAGCGCACGCTGCGCGCGCTCGACTATGCGATTTTGGTTGTGGGTGCCAACGACGGCGTGCAGGGGCACACCGAAACCCTGTGGCGCCTGCTTGCGCGCTATGACATCCCGACGTTCGTCTATATCAACAAAATCGATTTGGAGAATCCCGGCTGCGATGTTTTGCTGGCACAGCTTGGGCAGCGTCTTTCCGAAGGCTGCCTGGATGCCAACGAATTGTTGGCGGGCGGCACCGTTCAGGAGGACGCTGCTGCGTTGGACGAGGCTGCGCTCGAGGAGTTTCTTGAGACGGGTGAGCTTTCCGTCGCGACGCTGTCGCGCATGGTTGCCGAGCGCAAGCTCTTTCCCTGCTTTGCCGGCTCGGCGCTCAAGGACCAAGGCGTGGACGAGCTGCTGGATGGCATATGCGCGCTGATGCGTGAACAGGCGTGGCTCCCGGAGTTTGCCGCGCGCGTCTATCGTGTCAGCCGCGGGGATCGCGGCGAGCGCTTGGCATGGGTTAAAGTAACCGGCGGCACACTGCATGCCAAGCAGATGATTGACGGACGTTCCGGTGCCGAGGCATGGGAGCAAAAGGTCGATCAGGTACGCATCTATAACGGCGAGAAGTATGAGCTTGCCCAAGAAGTTGCTGCTGGCGGTATTTGTGCCGTGACGGGTCTTGCGCACGTTCGCCCGGGGGATGCCCTGGGCGCGGAGCCCGTGGGCGATGCGCCCGTCATCGCTCCGGTCCTCACCTATACGGTGCTTCCGGGCGAACACGATGTCCATGCGGTGTTCAAAGCGCTGACTGAGTTGGCGGACGAAGATCCCATGCTCGGCGTAAGCTGGAACACGCATCTTGAACAAATACATCTGCAGCTCATGGGAGCGGTGCAGCTCGAGGTCGTGCAGCGCGTGCTGGCCGATCGTTTTGGCCTTGCGGTCGAGTTTGAGCCCGGCGGCATCCTCTATAAGGAGACGATTTCGCAGCCGGTCGAGGGCGTGGGCCACTTTGAGCCACTGCGCCATTATGCCGAGGTGCATCTGAGCCTGGAGCCGTTGCCAGCGGGTTCGGGCGTGCAGTTTGGCACCGTGACCTCGACCGACGAGCTCGATCTTAACTGGCAGCGTCTGGCACTTACTAACGCCATGGAGCGCGATCACCTGGGCGTACTGACCGGCTCGCCCATCACCGATGTACGCATTACGCTCACAGGTGGCCGTGCGCATGCCAAACACACCGAGGGCGGCGACTTTCGCCAGGCCACGTACCGCGCGATTCGCCAGGGTTTGATGCAGGCGCGTGAGGCGGGCGCGGCGGTGCTGCGGGAGCCGTGGTATCTCTTTGAGCTCGAGGTGCCGGGGGAGTGCGTGGGCCGGGCGCTTTCAGATGCCACGCGCATGGGTGCCGAGTACGAGCCGCCGACGATGGCGGGGGACCGGGCGAAGCTTGTGGGTCGCGTGCCGGCATCTGAGGTGCAGGATTACGCGCTGGAGGTGGCCGCCTACACGAGTGGTCGTGGGCATCTGTACCTGGAGTTCGCCGGCTATGCGGCTTGCCATGATGCCGAGCGCGTCATCGAGGCGGCCGCCTATGAGCCCGAGGCCGATCTGCCCAACACGCCCGACTCGGTCTTTTGCTCTCACGGCGCCGGCTACACGGTCAAATGGTACGACGTACCCACCGCAGCCCACGTAAAGGTCGATTCCGCCACCTTCCGCCCCTGGCGAGCAGCAGATGCCGAGTTTTTCGGCCACATGTGCCATTAGGGGACGGGGTAGAAATGGTAGGTTTTCTGGTCCTCTAGCCCTTGACAAATTGGTTTTGGTGCCAGCGTGACAAATTGTCAGTCCCTTTGTCAGATTAAGTTGGTATAACTCGGTACAAGTTGGTATAACTATTGCCAGGGTTTGCCAATCCGAGGAGTCCGACATGAATCCAAATCCCTTTAAGCCCACTGCCGGCAAGCGGCCCCCGATACTCATCGGCCGCGAGTCGGTCATCGAAGATTTTGAGGAAGGACTCGACAACGGCGCTGGAGCGCCGGGCAGGCTCATGCTCATTACGGGAAATCGCGGCTGCGGCAAGACGGTTCTCCTGCGGGAGCTGCAACGTCTAGCCAGCGAGCGCGGATGGGCGGTTGTCTCCGATTCCGCGTCGCTTGGCTTATGCGACCGCTTGGCCGATGCGCTTCGCTCGAATAAACCCGTTGTGACGTCAATGGAGTTCGGTCCGTCGTTTGGTCGGATGTCGGTCGAGGCGGCGCGAGCAAAGGGCGAGACGTTGCGAGGGCTGGTCAACGAGCGCCTCAAGAGGCTCGGTCTAGGCAAGGGCATACTGTTTGCGATTGACGAGGCACAATCGGCGTCTATCGAGGAACTGGCGGCTCTTGCCGTTCTCTATCAGCAGGTGCTCGGAGACCAGGATGCCACGGGCTTGCCCGATAGCGACCAGCGTGGTCTTGCGCTGGTGTTTGCCGGCTTACCCAGTATGGTTGACGATCTGCTCGAAGAGCCGAGCGTGACGTTTTTGCGGCGTGCCCCGCAGCGTACGCTGGGGGCGATTTCTTTGCCCGAGGTGCGCGATTCATATATCCAGACGGTCAAAAACGCTGGTCTTTACGTTGACGCGGGGACGGCGGACCTTGCGGCACACAAGAGCATGGGGCATCCCTATATGGTTCAGCTGGTGGGATATTACATGTGGCGGTCTGCCGTTCGGCGTGACTCGCAGGTCATTGAAGTGTGCGATGTCGAGGCTGGCTACGCCGATGCCGTCTCCGAGTTCTATGAAGCGGTCGACGCGCCCCTGTATTACGGGTTGCGCAGTCCGCAACGCCTCTTTATCGAGGCCATGGCTGCTGACGAGGGTAAGCCGACGCGCATGGCGGATATCATTGAGCGTTGCGATCGCACCCAGAGCTGGGCGAGTAAATATCGCGCAAGCTTGATTCGCGAGCGAGTCATCGAGGCTGCCGGATACGGCCTCGTCCGGTTTACCGTGCCCATGCTGGGCGCGTACATTCGAGATCGCATTTTATGGCATGAGTAGGGTGATAAAGGTGATGGAACAGAAGATGAGCCCGCGGGCTATCGAGGTGCGTGGCGCGCGTGTACATAACCTCAAGGACATCGATATCGATATTCCGCTGGGAAAGCTCGTGGGTATTGCCGGCGTGTCGGGTTCGGGCAAGAGTTCGCTGGCGCTGGGGGTTCTTTATGCCGAGGGCTCGCGTCGCTACCTGGAGGCGCTAAGCACCTATACCCGCCGTCGTCTAACGCAGGCCGAACATGCCCAGGTGGACGAGGTGCTGCACGTGCCGGCGGCGCTCGCATTGCATCAGCGCCCCAGCGTGCCGGGCGTGCGTTCTACCTTTGGCACCATGACCGAGCTCAACAATAGCCTGCGTCTGCTCTTTAGCCGTTGCGCCCATCACGTATGCCCGCATTGCGGGGCGCGTTTGGAGCCGAGCCTTAACGTGGCCGCAGGCCTGTCGCTCACGTGTCCGACGTGCGGCCGCGAGTTCTACGCGCCGAGTGCCGAGGATTTGGCTTTCAATAGCGGTGGTGCGTGCCCTACCTGCGGCGGCACCGGTGTCATGCGCGAGGTGGACGAGGCGAGCCTGGTGCCCGACGAGTCAAAGACCATCAACGAAGGCGCGGTGCTTCCCTGGGGCACGCTCATGTGGGATCTGATGAAGCAAGTGGCCGGCGAGATGGGCGTGCGTACCGACGTGCCGTTTAACCAGCTCACGCCTCAAGAGCGCGACATCGTGTTCCACGGCCCGGCGGTTAAGAAGCACATTCTTTACGTTCCCAAAAACGGCGAGGGTGCCACGCCGCTCGACTTCACCTATTACAACGCCGTCTATACCGTCGAGAATGCGCTCGCCAAGGTCAAGGACGATAAGGGCTTAAAACGCGTTGCGCGCTTTTTGCGCGAGGGAGCATGCCGCGATTGCGGCGGCACGCGTCTCTCCGAGGCTGCGCGCCAGCCCCAGGTGCGCGGTATCAATCTGTCACAGGCGGCGGCCATGACGCTTGGTGATGCGATTGAGTGGGTGCGCGGGGTGCCCGCATCCTTGCCGCCCGAGATGCGGCCCATGGCAGCGGATATCTGCGATTCGTTTTTGGGCACGGCTCGTCGTCTGGTCGACCTGGGTCTCGATTACCTTTCGCTCGATCGCGCCGGTGCCACGCTCTCCACGGGTGAGCGTCAGCGCGTGCAGCTCGCCCGTGTGGTGCGTAACCGATCGACGGGCGTGCTCTATGTACTGGACGAGCCTTCGATCGGCTTGCACCCTGCCAATGTCGACGGCTTGGTGGGTGTGATGCGCGACCTAGTGGGCGACGGCAACACCGTGGTTGTTGTCGACCACGATACGCGCGTGTTGGCGGAGGCTGATTATCTGGTTGAGATGGGCCCCGTTGCCGGAGCAGGCGGCGGCAATGTGATCGCCGCTGGTACGGTTGACGAGGTCGAACAATCGCAGGGCAGCCGCATCGCACCGTTTTTGCGCGCAGACCCCAAGCGTTTGCGCCCGCGGGTGGCTGACGACGAAATGTTCGATCAAGGCCATATCCGCATGGCGACCGATGTCATCCATACCGTCAAACCGCTCGAAGTCGATATACCGCGCGGTCGCCTTGTCACGGTGACGGGCGTTTCGGGTTCGGGCAAGACAACCCTGGTGCTCGAGACGCTCATCCCTGCACTCAAGGCTCAGGCAACTGGCGCGCGCCTGCCAAGCCAAGTGCGCAGGGTCGACGCCGAGG
>CAJJZO010000105.1 GCA_905197585.1 uncultured Collinsella sp. | reverse complement strand
ATGGCGAGCTCGTGGGTATCAACTCGCTCATCGAGAGCTATTCGGGCTCCAGCTCGGGCGTGGGTTTTGCCATTCCGGTCAACTATGCCAAGAACATTGCCGACCAGATCATCGACGGCAAGACGCCGGTGCATCCGTACATGGGCGCCACGCTTTCGAGCGTCAACGCGCTCAACGCCCGCACCAACAAGCTGAGCACCGATAGCGGCGCGTATGTGGCGAGCGTCGTTGAGGATGGTCCTGCTGCTAAGGCTGGCATCCAAGAGGGCGACGTCATCACCAAGCTGGGCGACGACGAGATCACAAGCGCCGATGGCCTGATCATCGCGCTGCGCAGCCACGAGGTGGGCGAGAAAGTCGAGATCACGCTCATGCGCGGCAAGGAAGAGAAGAAGGTCACCGTCGAGCTGGGCTCCGATGAGGAGCTGCAGAACCAGCAGCAGGACGACAGTTCGACCGACACCGGCAACGGCGGTATTACCGACGAGCAGCTGCGCCAGTACCTGGAGGAGCTGTTGGGCCAGCAGGGCCAGGGCCAGGGCTACGGCCAGGGTTACTAACGAGCCGTATCGCACATACCGATGCCAGAGGGGCTGTCCCATCAACGCGGGACAGCCCCTCTCTACTTATTGATCCGTTGGGGACGGAGGAAAACGGATCATTTAGAAATGGCAAGGGCATGGTTTGATCGCCGGATCAGCCCCGGTCCGTCGGCTGCCGATTCGGTGCGGTTTGAGACCGGTATTCGGCCCCATCGTGACCGGTGGTACTCTAGTATCCGTTTGAAATCGAGCGAAGGAGTGCCGCTATGGAGCAATCGAGCCTGTTTGGTGACGGCGTGGACATCGATACCGAAACGCCCGCGAGCACGGATACCGCTGCACCGGCCGATGCCCGTGCCCAGGCGGCAGCGCGTGCGGCCGAGCTGCGCCACGAGCTCGATTACCACGCTTATCGCTACTACATGCTCGACGCGCCCGAGATCACGGACGCCGCTTTTGACAAAATGCTCGTTGAGCTGCAGGAAATCGAGGCGACCTACCCCGATCTGGTAACGTCCGACAGCTATACCCAGCGCGTGGGCGGCTACGTGAGCGAGCAGTTTACGCCGGTCACGCACATGGCACGCATGTATTCCATGGACGATGCCATGGACCTGGACGAGCTCGACGCATGGCTCCAGCGCACCGAGGATGCGCTCGGCGCCGGCAGCGTTACCTATACCTGCGAGTTAAAGATTGACGGCCTGGGTGTGGCACTTACCTACCAAAACGGCACCTTTGTGCGCGCGGCCACACGTGGCGATGGCACCACGGGCGAGGACGTGTCGCTCAATGTCCGTACCATCAAGGATGTGCCCATGCACCTGTCCGAGCCGGCGCTCGCCCACATGGGCGCCGACCGCGAGCGCACCATTGAGGTACGCGGCGAGGTGTACATGCCCAAGGGCAGCTTTGTTCGTCTGAACGACGAGGCCGATGCCGAGGGCCGCGATCCCTTCGCCAACCCGCGCAACGCCGCCGCCGGCAGCCTGCGTCAGAAGGATCCCAAGGTCACGGCGCGCCGCGATCTGGCCACCTTTATCTATGCCATCGCCGATACTGACCCACTGCATGTCCACAGCCAGCGCGAGTTCCTCGATTGGCTGCGTAGCGCCGGCTTCAGCGTCAACCCTAACGTTGCCCGTTGCGCCACACCCGCCGAGGTTCACGAGTTCTGTGCCCAGGCGCTTGAGCACCGCGGTGACCTGGACTACGACATCGACGGCGTGGTCGTAAAGGTCGACAGCTTCCAGCAGCAGCTCGACCTGGGCTTTACTGCCCGCGCGCCGCGCTGGGCCATTGCCTTTAAGTTTCCGCCCGAGGAAAAGCAGACCATCCTGCGCGAAATCCGCATCCAGGTGGGCCGCACCGGTGTGCTCACGCCAGTCGCCGAGTTCGACCCGGTGACGGTCGCCGGCTCCACCATCGCGCGCGCCACGCTGCACAACATCGACGAGATTCGCCGCAAAAACGTGCGCGAGGGCGACACTATCATCGTGCACAAGGCGGGCGACGTGATCCCCGAGGTCGTGGGCCCGGTGCTCGATAAACGCCCGGCCGATTCGGTCGACTGGTACATGCCCGAGGTCTGTCCCGTGTGCGGAAGTCCCGTGGTCCACGAGGACGGCGAGGTGGCTTACCGCTGCGTCTCCATCGACTGTCCCGCGCAGCTCAAGGAGCGCCTGCTCCACTGGGTGAGCCGCGGCTGCATGGACGTCGACGGCCTAGGCGACGAGATTGTCGACAAGATGATCGCCGCCGGGCTGATTCACGACGTCGCAGACTTCTACCAGCTCACGGTCGACGATATCGCCGGCCTGGACACGGGGCGCACCTATGCCAGCTCCAACAGCAAAAAGGGCGTCAAGAAGGGCGACCCCATTCCGGTGGGCCTCAAGACGGCCGAGAAAATCATCGCCGAGCTCAACAAGTCCAAGAGCCAGCCGCTCGGTCGCGTGCTGTTTGCCCTGGGCATCCGCCACGTGGGCAAGAGCGTGGGCGAGGTCATCGCCGAGCGATTCCTGTCGATTGACAAGCTCATCTTGGCGAGCGAAGAGGACATCGCCGAGTGCGAGGGCATCGGTCCCAAGATTGCGGCGAGCGTCAAGCAGTTCCTGGCCGTGCCCGAGAACCTTGCCGTGCTGGAGCGCCTGCGCCAGACGGGCCTGTCGCTCGAGGTCGACTTGGGCGCCGCACACGCGCAAGCCGCAGCCGACGCTGGCGTGGCAGGCGAGCTCGCCGACGCACAGCCGCTTGCGGGTCTGACCTTCGTGCTCACCGGCACCCTCGTCAACCGCACGCGTGACGAGGCGGGCGCGGCGCTCAAGGTGCTCGGCGCCAAGGTTTCGGGCAGTGTGTCAAAGAAGACGAGCTATCTGGTCGCCGGCCCCAAGGCGGGCTCCAAGCTCACCAAAGCCGAGCAGCTGGGTGTACCCGTGCTGGACGAGGACGCACTCGAGCAGATCCTGGCGACTGGTCAGGTGCCCCAGGCTTAGCGCGTTGATAGCCAAATTGAAGAACCGCCCGGAAAGCATGATGCCTTTCGGGCGGTTCTTATTTGGACGGGGCAACCGGCACCGTGATCTGCGTCACGTGGGTCGCGGGGTCGTCGCCGATGATGTCGTCGATCAGGGCGATTCCGCGTCGCCCCGCTACGCTGCCAACTTGTCAAAAGCCCCGCGCCGGTTGAGCACGGTAAACGCGACAACACAGATGACTGCCGACAGAATGGACCCGCACGGCGAGGCGATGCCCATGGGAAACAACGTTTCGGAATAGGCGTTCGACAGCAGCCACGCGCCCGGCACGCGAATGAGCGCCACGGCCAGCACGTTGTGCGCAAAGCCGATGTAGCTCTTGCCATACGCGGCGAAAAAGCCGCTAAAGCAAATGTGGATGCCGGCAAAAATCGCGTCGAAAATATAACTGTGCATATAGCCGGTGCCGGCGGCGACCACTGCGGGGTCCTTGGCAAAAAAGCCGATAAACGCCGGCGCCACTAGCCACATCAGCACCGTGATCAGGCAGCCGTACACCACCGAGATGGTCATGGCATCCTTGAGCACCTGACGTGCGCGGTCGCCCTTGCCCGCGCCGGCGTTTTGCGCCGTGAGTGCGCTGACGGTGGCGCCCATGGAACTCGGCACAATGAACAAAAAGCTGATCATCTTTTCGACCAGGCCCACGGCGGCGGCGTCGACGAGCCCTCGGTGGTTGGCGATGACGGTGATAAACATAAACGCCACCTGGATGCAGCCGTCCTGCACGGCCACGGGCACGCCGATCTTAAGAATGCTGCCGAGCACCTCGGGCTGGGGGCGCAGGTCGCTGCGCTTAACTTGGATGTTCGTGAGGCGGCTCTTGATCCACACGAGCGCGAGGGCAACGCTGGCCGTCTGTGCGGTCACCGTGCCGAGTGCCGCGCCCACGGGGCCGAGCCCCATGTGCCCGATAAATAGAAAGTCGAGTGCGATGTTGATGATGCATGCCACGCCGATCACGTACATGGGCGAGCGCGAATCGCCCAAGCCGCGAAAAATGGCCGAGAGGATGTTGTATGCGGCGATAAACGGAATGCCGACAAAGCAGATGCGCAGGTAGGCAGCGGTTCCTTCGACCGCCTCGGCCGGCGTGCCAATGAGCGCCACGATCTGTGGGCACAGTGCGAGCAGGACAGCGGCCAGCACCACCGAGACACCCATAAAGAGCGTAATGGTGTTGCCGATGGCGGTCTCGGCGCGATCGAAGCGGCGCGAGCCCACGGCGTGACCGACGATGACCGTCGTTCCCATGGCCAGGCCCACGAGCGTCACGGTAATGATATAGAGCGTCTGCGCGCCATTGCCCACGGCGGTGATGCCGGCGGCGCCGCTAAACTGCCCCATCATGTACAGGTCGGCCATACCGTAGAGCATCTGCAAAAAGTACGAGAGCATATAGGGCAGGGCAAAGACCGCGATGGTCTTAAGGACATTGCCGCGTGTGAGGTCGTGTTCCATGGGCGAGGCACTTTCTGGCTTGGTTCGTTTAGCTACCAGTGTAGTGAAAACCCTACAACGATTGTAGAGTCAAGGTTTATGTTGGCAGTGGGGCGAAATAAGTCGCGCGCACCATTATTCCGAGTGAATATGGACACACGTCCCGAGAACTCGCCGCCGGCGCTAACCTTGCAGAAAACGATTTCGGAATACTTGACACCATTATTCGGCGCGCAATAATACGTGCGTTTGCGAACAACGTTTGATGGGGGTTGAACCTGCGTGCGCAATCTCAAAATACTGTTTTCCTATCTAGGGGCATACCGTCGCGATGCCATCCTCGGCGTGTTCTTTGTGTCGGTCGAGACGGTGCTCGAGCTGTTTATCCCGGTCATCATGGCCAACATCATCGATGTGGGCGTGCCTGCGGGTGATATCAACTACATGCTGCTGCAGGGCGCGTACATGTTGGTGTGCGCTGCGCTTTCGCTGGTACTGGGCTTGGGTTATGCCCGCACGTCCGCCCGCGTTGCCTCGGGCCTAGGCGCTAACCTGCGCGAGGCCGAGTACAAAAAGATTCAGACGCTCGCTTTTGGTAACCTGGACAACTACGACGCCAGCTCGCTCGTCACCCGCATGACCACGGACATCACCGTTATCCAAAATGCTGTGGGCAACGGCTTTCGCCCTATGGTGCGCGGCCCGGTGACGCTTATCGTCGGCCTTATCTACGCGCTGATGCTGTCGCGCCCGCTCGCCACCGTCTTTGCGATCATCTTGCCCGTGCTGGCAATCGTGCTGGGCGTCATCACCTATCGCGTGAGCCCGCTCTACCGCCAACTCCAGACCTCGATGGACCACCTCAACGGCGTGGTACAGGAAGACCTCACCGCCGTGCGTGCCGTCAAGGCCTACGTTCGTACCGAGCACGAGGAGGCCAAGTTCGACACCGTCAATACCGAGCTCGCGCGCACTGCGACAAAGACCTTTGGCAGCGCGGTGCTCAACCTGCCGGTGTTTCAGCTGTCGATGTACGTGGCTGCGCTCTCCATCCTGTGGATTGGCGGCCGCATGATTCTCGCCGGCAAGCTGGGCGTGGGCTCGCTCACAGGCTTTATGAGCTACGTGCTGCTGATCATGAATTCGCTCATGATGATTTCCAACGTGTTTTTGCTGCTCACGCGCGCTCTTACGAGTGTGGGCCGTATCGCCGAGGTGCTCGATGAGGAGCCCTTTATCGCCAACCCCGCGGGAGACCTCGCGATTGCGGCGCCAGCGGACGGCAGTATCGAGTTTCGCGACGTTTCCTTTAAATACCGCGCGGATGCAGCCGAGGATGTGCTCGAGCATATCGACCTTCGCATCGAGAGCGGCTCGACGGTGGGCATCCTCGGCGGCACGGGCTCGGGCAAGAGCTCACTTGTGCAGCTGATTGCGCGCCTGTACGACGCTACCGAAGGCGCCGTGCTTGTGGGCGGACACGACGTGCGCGACTACGACCTCGCCGCCTTGCGCGACGCTGTGGGCATTGTGCTGCAAAAGAATGTGCTGTTTACGGGTACCGTGCGCGAGAACCTGCAGTGGGGCAATCCGCAGGCGTCGGACGATGAGCTCCTCGCGGCTTGCCGCGCGGCGTGCGTGGACGAGTTCCTTGATCGCATCGGCGGGCTGGACGGCGAGTTGGGCCAAGGCGGCGCCGGTGTCTCGGGTGGCCAGAAGCAACGCCTGTGCATCGCGCGCACGCTGCTCAAGCATCCGCGCGTGCTCATTTTTGATGACTCCACCAGCGCGGTCGATATGGCGACCGACGCAAAGATTCGCGAGCACATCGCTCGGATTCCCGATGCGACCGTGCTCATCATCGCCCAGCGCATCGCGAGTGTCATGGATGCCGATCGCATTGTGGTATTGGACGACGGTCGTGTCCACGGCGTGGGCACG
>CAJJZO010000104.1 GCA_905197585.1 uncultured Collinsella sp. | reverse complement strand
GCGTACCGAAGTACGCTTCCCTCCTCTTTCACGTCACCTTGCTCGCTTAGGGGCGTTTTCGCTGACTTATGCTCAACTGGCGATGTTTCCGCGCTTATCAAGATAGTCATTGGGGACGTTCTTAAACGACTAGTCATTCAAGAACGTCCCCAATGACTACCCGCAGAATGAGCGTGGCCGGCAACCGTGGGGCACCGGTCCGCGTGGCGGCGTATAATCGGCGGCAGATGACTTGGACGTTAGGAAACCATGACCGATAGCATGCAGCAGATGGCGCTCGACACGCTCGGCGCCTATTTTGGCTACACCTCGTTTCGCCCGGGACAGGACCGCATGGTCGATGCGATCCTTGCCGGTCGTGATGCGCTGGGTGTTATGCCCACGGGCGCCGGCAAGTCCATTTGCTACCAGGTGCCCGCGCTCATGCTGCCCGGCATCACCTTTGTGGTGAGTCCGCTGCTGTCGCTTATGGAGGACCAGACCCGTGCGTTGCTCGCGGCGGGTGCGCGACCCAGCTATCTCAACTCCAGCCTTACTCCGGCCCAGCAAAACACCGTGCTCAAGCGGGCGCGCGAGGGCCGCTACCAGCTTATGTACGTGGCGCCCGAGCGCTTGCTCGAGCCGCGTTTTTTGGCCTTTGCGCGGGAGGCCGCGGCGGACGGCGGCATTGGCGTGCCGCTCGTGGCCATTGACGAGGCCCACTGCGTAAGCCAATGGGGTCAGGATTTCCGCCCCGCCTACCTGCAGATTCGCGAGTTCATCGATTCCCTGCCGCAGCGCCCCATCGTGGCGGCCTTTACCGCTACGGCGACCGAGCGTGTGCGCGCGGACATTCAGCAGATGCTTGGTCTGCAAAACCCCGCGACGGTAGTGACGGGCTTCGATCGCAAGAACCTCTACTTTGGTTGCGAGGAGATGGGCGACAAGGCCAAGGCCGCGTGGGTGCGCGACTATGTGATCGCGCATTCGAGTGAGAGCGGCATCGTATATTGCTCGACCCGCAAGACCGTCGATGCACTCGCCGGCGAGCTTGCCGAGGCGCTGGGCCCCAGCGGCATTCGCGTTGGCCGCTACCATGCCGGCATGGGCAACGACGCCCGTCGCCAAAGCCAGCGCGCCTTTATCGACGACGATATCCAGGTGATGGTTGCCACCAACGCCTTTGGCATGGGCATCGACAAGCCCAACGTGCGCTACGTGATCCACAACAACGTGCCCGAGAGCATCGAGGCATACTACCAAGAGGCGGGCCGCGCCGGCCGCGATGGCGACCCGGCCAGCTGCTACTTGCTGTGGAACGGCAACGATTTTCGCATGCGCCGCTTTCTGATCGACCGCGGCGATGCTGCCGATGAGGCGCTCGACGACGAGCAGCGCGCGTGGGCGCTCCAGAATCGATATCGTCTGCTCAGCCAGATGGAGGGCTACTGCAATACCACCGGCTGCCTGCGCGAATACATGCTGCGCTACTTTGGCGACGAGGCCGCGGCCGAGCATGCCGCGGCCAGTACGGGCGGCACGGCAGACGACGCCGAGGGCTGCGGCAACTGCAGCAACTGCCTCACACAGTTCGAGGTCGAGGACGTCACCGATATGGCTCGCGCCGCTGTGCGCTATGTGGCCACGCGTCCCATGCGCTTTGGCAAGTCGCTGATCGCCGATGTGCTCCACGGCGGCAACACCGAGCGCATTCGCCAGATGCATCTGGACGAGGACCGCGGCTACGGCGAGCTGTCGAGCGAATCGGTCGGGCGCATCAAGGACATCATCGGCCAGCTGTGCGGCCGCGGTTATCTGGCCACCTCGCAGGGGCAGTACCCGGTCGTGGGGCTGGGTCCGCGTGCCGGCGAGGTCGAGGATGAGGCGTTCGCCTTTACCGTTAAGCGTCGTGCGTCCAAGCGCAAGGCCTCGGCCCGCGCCCGCCGCGCCGTCGATCTGCTGCGCGAGGAGGCCGAGCTGGATCAGCGCCCGCGTGTTGGCGACGATGCCGAGCTGTTCGAGCGCCTGCGTGCCCTCCGCAAGGAGATCTCGACGGAGCTGGAGATGGCGCCGTACATGGTCTTTTCCGACAAGGCCCTGCGCGGCCTGTGCCGCCTACGCCCACAGACGCGCGACGAGCTTATCCAGGTCAACGGCATCGGCGAGAAAAAGGCCGACGCCTTTGGCGAGCAGTTTATGGCGGCGATTGAAGAGTTTGAGTCCGAGCATGCACGGAATGGAGCATAACGATGGCATCCGATGATAAAACCGAGCGCACTGAGATGTCCGCTGTGCCGCTGTACCAGCAGGTTATGGACGACCTAAAGGGCGAGATCGCGCGTGGCGTGTACGCATCCGGCTCGCGCATTCCTTCCGAGATGGAGCTCGCGAAGTACTACGGCGTGGGACGCATCACCGTGCGCCGCGCCATCGAGGAGCTGTCGCGCGCGGGGTATCTCAACCGCCAGCAGGGGAGGGGCACGTTCGTGTGCGCGCCCAAGCTCAAGCGCAAGATTGTCCAGAAGGGTGACGTTCAGAGCTTTTCCGAGGGTTGCGCTGCCAACGACATGGTGCCGGGTGCGCGCCTGGTATCGCGCACGGTGGTTGCGGCGACGCGCGAGGACGCGGCGTTCTTTGACGTAGAGCCCGGCTGCGAGCTCATCGTGGTCGAGCGTGTGCGCACGGCAGACGGCGTGCCCGTCATGCTCGAGAACAACGCCTTTGTGCTGGCTGACCATCCCTATCTGCAGACGCTTGCCGACGAGGACCTCACCGATAACTCAATCTTTGCGCTCGTTGCCGAGCATTCGGGCCGCGCGCCGCTCAAATCCGACCCTTGTACCGTGGAGATTGCGCTTGCCGACGCTCAAGTCGCGCCACTGCTCGAGATCCCGGTCGGTGAGCCACTCTTCTATATGGAGGCGTACTTTACCGATGCGGACGAGCGGCCCTTGCTGCTTGGGCGTCAAAAGATTGTGGGCTCGCGCTACGTGTTCGACATCTAACATCCACAGATAGAACAACATAGAACAAGTTTGGCGAAATGGCTTCACGAGCGTCATCGTGCGTGCTATAAATAGGACAACATAGAACGACAGCAGGTACGATCCGCCGTCGCTCAAAGCCGCCCCACAAGGAGGAACATCAGGATGAACGCACATGATCTGGTTCAGGAAATCATCGAGCGCAAGGGCAAGATTGAGAACGTCTTTTGGATTGCTTGTGGCGGTTCGATGATCGACCTGATGCCGGCCAACGAGCTGCTCAAGCGCGAGGCCACCACGTTTACCTCGACGGTCTACACGGCACGCGAGTTTTGCCTGATGGCCCCCAAGAGCCTTGGCGAGAAGTCGCTCGTTATTGCCTGCAGCCACAGCGGCAACACGCAAGAGGTCGTCGACGGCTGCGAGATGGCGCTGGCGGCCGGTGCCGAGGTCGTTGCCCTCACCGACTGCGAGGGCTCCAAGATCGACAACGGCAAGTGGACCACCTGGGTCTACCCCTGGGGCGAGGGCGTGCCGCAGGCCGAGGTGCCTCAGGGCATCGGCGCTCTGATCGCCGCCGAGCTGCTCGACCAGCAGGAAGGCTACGAGGCACTCGCCGACATGTACGAGGGCCTAAAGCAGATGGATGCGCTGCTGCCCGCCGCCCGCGAGAAGGTCAACGCCGAGCTGGGCGCCCGCTTTGCCGAGCTCTGTCAGCAGCACAAGTTCTTCTATATCCTGGGCTCCGGACCCAACTTTAGCCAGACCTACGCCATGGCGATTTGCTCGCTCATGGAGATGCAGTGGCAGCACTGCTGCTACATCCACTCCGGCGAGTACTTCCACGGTCCCTTCGAGGCCACCGAGCCCGGCGTGTTTTACTTTGTGCAGCTTGGCGCAGGGGAGTGCCGCCCCATGGAGGAGCGCGCGCTGGCGTTCCTCAACACGCACACCGATACGGTCATGGTGCTCGACGCGCTCGAGTACGGCGTAGGCGAGGTGCCCGCCAGCGTGCGTTCGTACCTGGAGCCGATCTTCTTCTACAACATGAGCTGCGAGCTGCGCGCCGCGCGCGGCAAGGTCTTCGACCACAGCCCCGAGGTTCGTCGCTACATGGGCATCGAGCAGTACTAGGTAACGGGGAAAGCATTCACCTTCGATTCGCAAGCGTGTCGTGTGAGTCAAAAAAGCGGGCCGCGCCGGGGATTTAAGCCGCGGCCCCCGTGGTATGGGGGGGGGGGGCCGGGGGCCGGGGGGGGGTTTGCGGGGCGGGCCCCGCTTGGTATCGCGCATAGATTGGTAAGGTTGCGGAGCCAGCGGCTTACTTGGCGTCGTAGGCCTCGGCATCCCACCAGTCGAGTTGGGCGATGTTGTCGCGGATGTGCTGGCAGCTCTTGTGGAAGCCTTCGAGCTCGTGCTCGGAAAGGTCGAGTGTGTAGACCTCCTCGACGCCCTCGGCACCGATCACGCACGGCAGGGAGGTGAAGATGCCCTCCTCGCCATACTGGCCGGTCATGAGCGTGGAGGCGGAAAGCACGGCGTGCTCGTTGTGCAGAACTGCGGCGCAGACGCGCGCGGCGGAGTTGGCGACGGCGTACTCGGTGCACTGCTTGCCCTGGTAGGTTACGTAGCCGCCCTTGCGTGCAAGCTCCTCGACCTCCATGTGGTCGAAGGCGTACTTGTCGGGGTTCTCGGCCTGAAGCTCGTTGAGGTTTTTGCCGGCGATGGTTGCGGCCTTAAAGGCGGCAAGCTGGCTAAAGCCGTGCTCGCCGATCATGTAGGCGTCGATGGACTTAGGGCTCACGCCGACCTTCTTGGAGATCTCGGTGCGCAGGCGGGCGGAGTCCAGGCCGCAGCCCGAGCCGATGATCTTCTTGGGATCGTAGCCGGTCAGGTGCCACAGCTCGGTGCACACGACGTCGCAGGGGTTGGAGATGCTCACGAAGATGCCGTCAAAGCCGGCGTCGACGATGCACTTGGCAAAGGTGCGGGCGGCGTCGGTGGTAAAGAACAGCTCGCCGTCGCGGTTGCCGGCGGCCAGCGCGACCTTGCCGGCGGCGTTGACGATGACGTCGCAGCAGGCAAGCTCCTCGTAGTGGTCGTAGCAGTTGACGATCTTGGTGTTGTACGGGACAAACGAAAGGGAGTCGCGCAGGTCCTGGACCTCGGACGTCACCTTGGCCTCGTTGATATCGCACAGGTACAGCTCATCGGCAATGCCCTGCATGAGCAGACTGTTGGCGACATGTGCTCCTACGTGGCCCTGGCCGACCACACCGATCTTACGCGTCTGGTACATATATGTATCCTTTCGGCCGAGTTTTTCGCGTCGAACCATTGTAGCGTCCTGTTGCCACTTTGCTAGGCTAAAGCGCCATAGATTTTTGGGCATGCCTTAATCTCTACTTTTGGAGCGATTTGGGCCGCTGACGGTATCGCTGGGCGATGTGCTCGCGCGGACGGGGCCGCTCGTTGTACCATAGCTGCAACTGACTCGTAAGGAGCATCCATGCCCATTCGCATCCCCGACGCCCTCCCTGCCGCCGCGCAGCTCGAGAGCGAGAACATCTTTGTCATGACCGAGTACCGCGCGCTGCACCAAGACATCCGCCCGCTGCGCGTGCTCATCCTCAACCTCATGCCCACCAAGATTGCCACCGAGACGCAGATCATGCGCAAGCTCTCCAACACGCCGCTGCAGGTGGAGGTGGACCTGCTGCGCACCAAGACGCACGAGGCCACGCACGTGAGCGCCGGCCACCTGGAGACGTTCTATCGCACGTTCGACGACATCCGCGATATCCACTACGACGGCCTGATCATCACGGGCGCGCCGGTGGAGCAGATGCCGTTCGAGGAGGTCGACTACTGGCCCGAGCTCTGCCAGATCATGGATTGGTCCACCACGCACGTGCACTCTACGCTGCATATTTGTTGGGGCGCGCAGGCCGGTCTGTACCATCATTACGGCATCCAGAAGCATGACCTGCCGGCAAAGGCGAGCGGCGTGTTTGAGCATTATCTGGTGAAGCCGCAAAGCCCGTTGGTTCGCGGCTTTGACGACCGTTTCTATGCTGTGCATTCGCGCAACACCGATGTGCGTCGCGAGGACGTGGAGGCCGAGCCGCAGCTTGAGGTCGTGGCCGTGTCCGACGAGGTGGGCCTGTACATCGTCAAGTCGACCGACAGCCGTCGCTTCTTTGTCTTTGGCCACCCTGAGTACGATACCGATACGCTGCGCCTGGAGTACGAGCGCGACGTGAAGCGCGGGCTCAACCCTCAGGTGCCGGCGCATTACTTCCCGGGCGACGATCCCACCGCCGAGCCGCGCAACGTCTGGCGCAGCCAGGCTCAGCTGTTCTACACCAACTGGCTCAACTACTACGTCTACCAGACCACGCCCTACGACCTAGCCCGCGCCGGCGAGGAGCACTAGGCTGTAGCTGTGGTTGCTGCTGCGGCCGTTGCTGTGCTCGCGGCGTGACGAACGTGATTTTCGGACACACGAGCGTGGATTTTCGGACGTTTACAAATCGAGCGGGTAGCGCGCAGAGATGTGGTGTAAGAGGCGGGGCATGCCCC
>CAJJZO010000103.1 GCA_905197585.1 uncultured Collinsella sp. | reverse complement strand
AGCTCGAATGGGTACGATTGACGCGATGAGCATGCCCGTGGGGAGGCGAACATGGAAGACAAGCATCTATATCGAGAGACACAGTGGGACGTGTCGGCCGAGGAGGGCCGTGCCCATCATGGGCTGGTCGCAATCGGTTTTGCGGTGCTTGCCGTGCTGGTGATTGCCTTTTGTATCTGGACGTTTGGCGGTCGCGGCGGCGCTACATGGGAGTTCGAGGCTGATGATGGCCTGCCGATCATGACGGTGAAGGTCGCGGGCGGCAACACGGTGGCAGCTCCCGGCGACTATTGGTATCCGTGCGATGAGTTTATGCAACTGCAGCTGAGCGGCGGGTCTATTCCTGGCGAGGAAATCGAACGCGTGACGTTTGATGCGGCGCTCAAAACACTCACGGTGAAGCTCAAAGATCAGGGGAACGTGCCCACGACCATGGACATTGCGCTGACGGAGTGGCGTCTGGAACCTCCGTCGGGCGTTACGGTATCCGACGTAGAGCACGTTAAGGTTACCTACCAAGATGGCTCGACGAGCGAGATTGCAAAGGCCGATGGCTTGGCGGAGTAACGGGGTGTTTGGAAACGGCGGGCCTATTGTGCCTGCGCGTTCATGAAAACCAGGGTGTTTTTGTCTGAAAGCTCGGGGATGTGACGATAACCGATGTTGAATGCGGTAAGTTCGCTTGCATCCTCGAGCTTGTTTTCTGCCATCCAGCGCACCATGGAGCCGCGCGCCTTTTTGCTGGCGGTCGAGCGCTGGATGGGCTTGCCGTTGCGGACGCCTTCGCCAAAGCGACATGTGACGCCCGTGGCGTCGGTGGTGAGGCAGGGTAGAACGGCTTTGGCGTATTCCGTGCTGGCAAGGTTAACGATCGTAGCGTTGGATCCTGCCGGAGCGATAGCCCGTGCGAGCTTGTCGCCCCAAAACGAGTAGAGGTCTCGGGCACCGTCGACGGCAAGCTTCGCGCCCATCTCCAGCCGATACGGTTCAACGGCATGAAAGGGGCGCACACATCCGTAGAGTCCCGAGAGTATCCATAGATGGTCTTGCAGCCATGCGAGCTGCGCGGAATCCATCACCTCGGGCGCCATGCTCTGGTATTGAATGCCGTGATAGGACATGACGGCGGGGGAGAGGTGACGGGCGAGTGCGGGATTGTCGAGATCGCCGTTTTTCAGGATGGGCCCGAACTCATGCAGGGTGTTGAGACAAGGCCCCAGCAGTTTGTCACTCACATTCCACAGCGCCTGCAGACCGCCGCTGCCTTCATTCCGCTCGATATCTAGCAGTGCGCGGTGGAGGCGAGCTGTCTCGCGCACAAAGGGTGGAATGCCCAGGACTTCAAAAGCATCTTGGGCCGCGCGCATCTGCTTGGCGGGCGAAATGATGACCTGCAGCATGGACTCTCCTCTGCCAAAAAGGAAGTTGCGGTGGAATACGGTCTGTTTTGGCCGTTTATGGGCCAGTTTAGTCCGTATTTCACCGCAACTGATGAAGGGTTGGTTAGGCGCGCTCGATGAAGGCCTTGTAGCCGCGATATGCCTCGTAGATATCGGCCTTGTTGGCGACCTCCCACAGGGCGTGCATGGACAGGACGGCAACGCCGGAGTCGATGACGTTCATGCCGTACTTGGCCATGATGTAGGCGATGGTGCCGCCGCCACCCGCGTTGACGCGGCCGAGCTCGCAGGTCTGGAAGTCCACGCCTGCCTCGTCCATGATGTCGCGGACGAGGGCCACGTACTCGGCGTCGGCGTCGTTAGATCCGCCCTTGCCACGGCTGCCCGTGTACTTGTTAAAGCACAGGCCGCGACCCATAAAGGCTGCGTTCTTGGTCTCGAACTTGCCGGCATAGCCCGGGTCGAAGCCGGCGGACACGTCAGAGGAAAGCATGCGGCTGTGGGCGAGTGCACGGCGCAGGGCCAGCGGGCTATCCTCGCCGGCGAGCGTCATGATCTCGGCGACGGTGTTCTCGAAGAAGCGGCTCGTCATGCCGGTGGCACCCACGGAGCCGATCTCCTCCTTGTCGACGATGAGTGTGATGCTCGTGCGCTCCACGTTGGCGACGTTGATCTGGGCGAGCATGGACGGATAGGCGCAGACGCGGTCGTCGTGGCCATAGCCCAGAATCATGGAGCGGTCGAGGCCCATGTCACGGGCCGGGCCGGCGGGCACGACCTCGATCTCGGCGGAGAGGAAGTCCTCCTCCTCGACGTCGTACTGCTCCTTGAGGATGTCAAGGAACATCTGCTTGACGGGCTCCTTGGGGGCGTCTTTGTCGTCCTCGTCAAACTTGACGGGGCGGCCGCCGACGATCACGTCGAGGATCTCGGCATCGACGGCGTCCTTGGCGGGCTTGGCCATCTGCTCGCTCGAGAGGTGGATCAGCAGGTCGGAGATGGTGAAGACCGGGTCGTCCGCCTTGTCGCCGATGTTGATGTCGACGGTGGTGCCGTCCTTTTTGCAGATGACGCCTACGAGTGCGAGCGGGGAAGCGACCCAGTGGTAGCTCTTGACGCCGCCGTAGTAGTGCGTGTCGAGATAGGCCATGTCGCCGGCCTCGAAGGCGGGGTTTTGCTTGAGGTCCAGGCGCGGCGAGTCCACATGGGCGCCCAGGATGTTAAAGCCCTGCTCGAGCGGGGCGGTGCCCAGGTTGACGAGCATGAGGTCCTTGCCGTGATTGGCGGCGTACACCTTGTCGCCGGCCTTGAGCGCGCGGCCCTCGGCGATCACGGTCTCCAGATTGACGTAGCCCGCCTCCTCGGCCATCTTGATACCGGTCTTGACGCACAGGCGCTCGGTCTTGTTCTCGCTCAAAAATTGCTTATAGCCGCGGCAAAGCTCCTCGAGCTCCTCGACTTGCTGTGGCGTGTACTTTTTCCATGCGCAGGGACGCTCCATGACGCAGGCTCCTTTCGGATCGATCGTGCTGGTTGATGTACCGTGAGCCATCGTATCACGCGCGGGCCCGCGGCGGCAGGGAAGCCTGATGTGCAGTGGCCGTGGGGCGGGGAGCGTGTAAACTGGAGTGAGCAAACCGTGCCCAGCCCAAAGCGAGGTATTCAATATGTCTGACAAGCGCCGCACCTTTGCCGTTATCGACGGCAACTCGCTCATGCACCGCGCCTTCCACGCCGTGCCGCCCACCATGAATGCGCCGGACGGGCGCCCCACCAACGCGATCTTCGGCTTTCTGAACATGTTTCTCAAGATGATCGACGCCTTTAACCCCGACGGTGTGGTCGTGGCGTTTGATAAGGGCAAACCGCGCGTGCGCATGGAGATGCTGCCGCAGTATAAGGCGCAGCGTCCGCCCATGGATCCCGATCTGCACGCGCAGTTTCCGATGATCAAGGAGCTGCTCGGTGCGCTCAACGTGCCGATTCTGCAGTCCGAGGGCTGGGAAGGCGACGATATCCTGGGTACTCTGGCTCGCCTGGGCGAGCAGGCCGGCTGCGACATGCTGCTGGTGACCGGCGACCGCGACATGTATCAGCTCGTGACCGAGCACGTCAACGTGGTCTCGACCCGCAAGGGCCTGTCCGACGTGGCGATTATGACGCCCGAGAGCGTGGATGATCTGTATCACGGCATTACGCCGGCGCTCGTGCCCGATTTTTACGGCCTGAAGGGCGATACGTCGGACAACATTCCCGGCGTACCGGGCATCGGCCCCAAAAAGGCGAGCGCGCTCATCGCGCAGTACGGCAGCTTGGACGAGGTCATCGCGCATGCTGACGAGATCAAGGGCAAGATGGGCGAGAACCTGCGTGCGCACATCGACGATGCGCTGCTGAGCCGCAAGGTCGCAACCATTCGCACTGATGCGCCTGTCGAGCTCGACTTTGACGAAACGTCCTTCCCGGCGTTTTCTGCCGACGAAGTGTCCGCGGCGCTGGGCACGCTCGGCATTACGGCCATGCAGAACCGCTTCTTGGCATTGATCGGTGGCGAGGGTGGGGCTGCGGCCGCTGCAAGCACGTTTGAGATTCCCCCCGTTATGCGCGCTGCCGCCGGCGATGCCGAGGCGCTCGCTGCCGCTGCCGCCGAGATCGCTCGCGCGATCGAGGTAGGCGAGTGGATTGCCGCCGTGGTGGACGATGACAAGGAGGAGGGCGCGCTTTTTGGCCTGACACGCACGCTGTGGCTGGCGATGCCCAAGGGGCTGCTTGCGCTTGAGGAGGGCGAAGGCGGTACCACTGCCGCGGTCGATGGCTTCAACTTCGCCCACGGCGTGATCGCCGGCGTGCTTGCGCGCCTGTTTATGGAGGGCCGCGTGGCGAGCCCGGATATGAAAGCACTGCTGCATGAGCTTTCGCCCATCGACTCTTCCGAGCTTGAGCTCATGGATCCGCTGGCAGTCGATTCCACGCGCATCTTCGATACCGTGGTTGCCGCCTACCTGTTGGATTCCGACCGCTCCGAGTTTGACGAGGCGTATCTGGCCGATACCTATCTGCAGATGGCGCTGCCTGCGGTGCGCGGTGCGGAGGGTGCCGGCGAGGATGCTCCTGCGCCCGCCGCTCGCACGGCGGCCTTGACGCTGGCACTGGTCGCACCGCTGCGCGACCGCATGGCACGCGAGAACGCCGCCAACGTGTTCGATGGCATCGAGATGCCGCTCGTTCCGGTACTTGCCAAGATGGAGCGCGCGGGCATGCTCGTGGACCCCGACCGCCTGCACAGTCTGTCCGAGGGCTTGGCGACCCAGATTACCGAGGTCGAGCGCAGCATTCGCGACCTGGCGGGTGATGAGACGTTTAACATCGGTAGCCCTATGCAGCTCTCGCACGTGCTGTTTGACGTTATGGGGCTTCCGACCAAGGGCCTCAAAAAGACCAAGCGCGGCTACTATTCGACCAACGCCAAGGTGCTGAGCGATCTTGCCCGTGACCACGAAATCGTGCGCCTGATCTTGGATTGGCGTGAGAAGTCCAAAATCAAGTCCACCTATCTGGACACCCTGGGCCCGCTACGCCGTGGTGACGGTCGCGTACACACTACGTACAACCAGACCATCACGGCAACGGGGCGTCTGTCCTCGAGCGACCCGAACCTGCAGAACATCCCGACGCGGTCTGAGCTGGGCCGTACCGTCAAGACGGCGTTTTCGGCAGGCGAGGGAAGCGTCTTTTTGGCGGTGGACTACTCGCAGATCGAGCTGCGTCTGCTGGCACATCTCTCAGGTGACGAGCACCTGGTACGCGCCTTTAACGAGGGCGAGGACTTCCATGCCGAGACGGCGGCACGCGTGTTTGGCGTGCCGGTGTCCGAGGTAACGCCCGACTTACGCAGTCGCGCCAAGGCCGTGAACTTTGGCATCGTGTATGGACAGCAGGCCTATGGCCTGTCGCAGTCGCTGCATATCTCGATGGCCGAGGCGCGCGACATGATCGACCGCTACTACGAGGCCTATCCGGGCGTGCGCACGTTCCTCGACAACGTGGTAGCGCGCGCCAAGCAGACGGGCTACGCCGAGACCATGTACGGCCGCCGACGTCATATTCCGGAGCTCAAGGCCAAAAACCCGCAACTCCGCGGCTTTGGCGAGCGCACGGCCATGAACCACCCCATGCAGGGAACCGCAGCAGATATCATCAAGATTGCGATGACCCGCGTGAGCCGTCGCCTGGAAGAAGAGGGCTTTGCCGCCCACATGATCTTGCAGGTACACGACGAACTGGACTTTGAGTGCCCCGTCGACGAAGTCGAGCGCCTGACCGTCATGGTCCGCGACGTTATGGAGCACGTAGTAGACCTCCGCGTACCGTTGATCGCCGAAGCCAGCACCGGCATAACCTGGGCCGATGCCAAATAAAGAAGCACCAACAAACCCAAAGTAACCAAAAGCAGAAGGGGGCTCCTTGCCAATAAGGAGCCCCCTTCATTCCAAAAAATCAGCCAAGTATCTAGACACCAAGACGCCATCTAGGCGGCAGGTAAGTAAACCTAGGGCCTGGCCGGGCGGCACGGGATAACTTTTCGTAGATTCCGCACGCAAAGAAAGCCACTTAATGTGGCTTTCGTCTTGCGCAGGACCTGACCGAGCGAAAACCAAGCAGGCGGACACGCCGACGGGCAAGGGAGAAATATATGGAAGAAATGCCCAAGAACTACGATCCGTCGACCAACGAGCCGGCGATCCTGCAGAAGTGGCTCGACGGTGGCTACTACAAGCGCCGTGAGGGCGTGGGCGACTGCACCGTCACCATTCCGCCTCCCAACGTGACCGGCAAGCTCCACATGGGCCACGCTACCGACGATTCCATCCAGGACGCCATCATCCGCATGGCCCGCATGCGCGGCAAGTCCACGCGCTGGGTGCTCGGCACCGATCACGCCGGTATCGCTACGCAGACCAAGGTCGACAAGAAGCTCAAGAGCGAGGGCATCAGCCGCCTGGAGATCGGTCGCGATAAGTTTGTCGACGCCTGCTGGGACTGGACCCACGAGTACGGCGGCATCATCGTCGAGCAGATCAAGCGCATGGGCTGCTCCGTCGACTTCGACAACGAGCGCTTCACCATGGACGAGGACTACGCCCATGCCGTGCGCAAGGTCTTTTGCGACTGGT
>CAJJZO010000102.1 GCA_905197585.1 uncultured Collinsella sp. | reverse complement strand
GGCATAGGCGCCGTCGGTGTTGGCGTTGAGGCCGGCGACATTCTCGCCGCGAGCGGCGAAGGAACGAATCATCTCAAAGGTGTTCCAGTCGGACTTGCCGGGCTGGAAGAACAGCGGCTGCATCTCGTGGACCAGGGCGCCGGTCGTGGCGCGAGCCTCTTCGCGCTCGTCCTTGACGATCTCGTAGTCGGTGCCCTCGGCAAGCGGAGCCATGAAGTAATCACGACCCTGGATATAGCGCGACCACTGGTGCATACCGGCCTCGCTAATCTCCTCGCCGTAGGTCTTGGCGACGTCGAACTTGCCGTCGGTGTACTCGGCAAAGCCCTTCTCCTTAGGCATGGACTCGATGCCTTCGGAATGGAGACAGTTCTCGGTGTCATCGAGGTCGACGTTATAGGTGAGGTTGCCGATGTTGGGGTTGAGCGAGGCGATGTCATCGGCGAGCTTCATAGCAATCCACTGATGGCCGGAAAGCGCGGCGAACAACCAGGTCTCGGTGCTGTCGGCGATGATGATCTGGTCGTTGGAGCAGACGCCCTGCTCGTCGATCAGGCTGCCGATGAGCTCGACGCCCTCGCGGGCCGTGGCGCTCTCGCCCAGGATGACGCTGGCATAGCTGTATTCGCCAATGCCAGTCTCCTCGGTGATGGGGTCGGCCTCTTCGGCCTTCTCGTTATAGGAGGTGCTCAGCGTGGCAGAGCAGGAGACGCCCTTCTCGTTGATGCCTGCCTCGGAATATGCGTCGTAGCGATCTTCCCACTGCGAGGGGTTGTCGCGAACGAAGGTGTAGCGGTAGGTTGCGCCCTTGGACTTGTACTCAAAACCGGACTCGACCGAGGTGTACTCGTTGCCGTCCTTGTGTGCGGGCTCAATGCCAAAGTGCTTGACATAGCGCGGACCGAAGTCCTCGGAACGGCCGTAGTACGTGTTGCCGTCTGCCGTGAGCTTGCTGCCCATGTAGATCTGGGTGCAGGCGAGTGCCGAAGTCGGCATGGCCATGATGGCCGTTGCTCCAAACGCAAGGCCGCAGCCGAGCTTTTTGAGCGTGTTGACAGGATGAGTAAACCTCATAATCCCTCCCAACCGTTGAAACCCCGCGGAACCGTGCAGGATTTCAGCTAATAAATACATCTATTGGCCTATAGGAAGTCTCAATAGTATTCATCTATTTCGATGAAATACTCGATGAGCGTCCTAAAATATGCGATGAGCGGACAAGAATACTCATTATCTAGCTTTATTTAAATAAAGACGCCCTGCAATTACTGTACCTGAATAAAGCGCCTTGCACGGGGCACAAAGAAAAATCCCCCGCTGTCGTGCAAATGCATAAACAACAGGGGAGACGATAATTGGATGAATATCATACCAATGTGGAATTACTTCTTCCGGCGGTGGATCACGTTAATCGCATAGCCGACGAGCATGGCCAGAACAATGACGATAAAGCCGAGCAGGGGATTGTCGTTCATGGGGTCCTCCTATTTTCCGAGCGGGGAGAATTCGTCGACGATGAGGTCGAGGCATTGCGGAAGCGCGCGGGCTCCAAAGACGCCCGAGTTGCTGGAGATGATCTCGCCATCGAACTGCATGCCCAGCGACGGCGTGCAGGTGATTTTGGCTTCCTTGGTCTGGATGATCTTGAACTGCGGACGGCCGAGCACCTTGCCGGCGGGGTCGAGCGCGGCGGTGATCACAGTGGGCAGGAGCTGGACGGTTTTTACGGGCTCGATGACCGCGATGTCGACCATGCCGTCGTTCATGCGGCAGTCGGGGAACAGGTTGATGTCGTTTTGAATGACCGAGGTGTTGCCGGCCATGCAGCAGATGCCATCGAGCTCCTCGACAATGCCGTCATGCTCAATCGTAAAATGCGCCACCGTGGGGTTGGGTGTGGCGAGCGCCGACAGGAAATAGGCGATCTCGCCGATGTCGTTTTTGGCGGGGGCGGCCTTCATCATGATCTCGGCGTCGAAGCCCGAGCCGGCGATGATGATAAAGCCGTGGCGCTTCTCGTTGCCGTTCTCGTCGAGCCAAAAGAGCTCGCCCATGTCCACTTTGACCGTGCGACCGGCGCGGCAAGCCTTGGCAAGCGCCGCTGCCTCGGGGGCATTGCCGATGTTGTTGAAGAACAGGCAGGCTGTGCCGGAGGGGAAGACGAGCGTGGGGACACCGCATCCGCGCATCTGGTCGAGCACGTTGGAGACGGTGCCGTCGCCGCCCGAAACGACCACGCGATCAAACTCGCGCACGTCTGCCACGGCGTCCTCGGGCTCCATGCCATCGCCGATAAAACGCATCACGACCTCGTCGCCGCCCTGCGCGAGGGCGTGCGTGAATGCGTAGATTTCATCTGAGCTGGGGCCCGATGCCGGGTTGTGGATGATAAGGCAGCGCATACTTACGTTCCCGTTCTGTGACTAACCGAGTATAGTTGTAAGGCAATGCCGATATCCTACCCGTGTTTTTCGGGCCTAACCTTATTCGATGGGTTGATATGTACATTTCCACACATCAGGCTCTACTCGACTTTTGCCAGCGCGCCCGTGAGTTCGACGCGATTGCCGTCGATACCGAGTTTTTGCGCGAGCGCACGTTCCATCCGCGTCTGAGCGGGGTTCAGATTGCCACCCCTGCCGAGAGCGTCGCGGTCGATCCTTTGGTGATCGACGACCTGTCGCCGCTTGCCGAGCTTATGGCCGACGAGAGCGTGACCAAGGTCTTCCACGCGTGCTCGCAGGATATGGAGGTCATGCTCCATACCGTGGGCGTGCTGCCGCGTCCGATTTTTGACACGCAGGTGGCCGCCGCCTTTTTGGGCGAGCGCCAGCAGATTTCCTACGGCGCGCTCGTGCAGACGTTTTGTGGCGTCTCATTGCCCAAGACCGAGTCGCTGACCGACTGGTCGCGCCGCCCGCTGACTGATAAGCAGGTCGAGTACGCGATCGATGACGTCAAGTACTTGATCGTCGCCTATACCGAGATGATGAGTCGCCTGCGCGAGCTGGGCCGGGTGGACTGGGTGCTCGACGAGTTGCGTCCGCTGGCCGACGAGTCGCACTACCGCGCCGACCGCCATGAGGCGTTTCGCAAGGTCAAGCGCATCAACTCGTGTAGCCGTCACCAGTTGGGCATCGCACGCGAGCTTGCCGCTTGGCGCGAGGACCGCGCCGAGCGCCGCAACATCCCGCGCAAGTGGGTCATGTCCGACGATACGCTGCTGGCCCTGGTTAAACGTAATCCCGTTCGTGTTGAGGAGTTCCGCAGCATTCGCGGTACCGACCAGCTGGGGGAGCGCGACGTGGACGGCGCGCTCATGGCCATTAAGCGCGGTGCGAGCTGCCCACACGATCGCCTGCCGCTCATGGTGCGCGGGCACCGTCAGATTTCGCCGGAGTTGGAGAGCGTGACGGACCTGATGTATGCGCTCATTCGCCTGGTTGCCGAGCGCTCGGGCGTGGCGACCTCGGTCATTGCCTCGCGCGATGACCTGGCCGACTATATTGAGCATCCCGAGCAGAGCCCCCTGCGCGAAGGCTGGCGCTTTGAGCTCGTGGGTTCGCGTCTGGACGATCTGCTTTCCGGCAATATGGGGCTCACCGTGAAGGACGGAAAGATTGAACTGTTATAGGGAAGCCTAGCCGGCTGAGTGGGTAGAATGCCTCCAACGTGTAACTCGATTCGGAGGAATTCGCATGCCCTATTACTATGGATACGGCTTTGGCATCGACCCGCTGTACCTGCTGGTTGTTCTTGTCTGCACGGTGCTTGGCCTTGCCGCGCAGAGCTATATCAACTCGACGTACAAGACGTGGTCCAAGGTTCGCTCGGACGGCGACACGGGTGCCACGGTCGCTCGTCGCATGCTCGATGCCAACGGTTGCAACGCCGTGGGTATCAAGGGCGTTGCCGGCGAGCTCACCGCTCATTACAACCCGCAGGACAACAACCTGTATCTGTCGGATGCCAACCGTTCGGGCGGGTCGGTTGCAAGCGTTGCCGTGGCCTGTCACGAGGCGGGCCATGCTGCCCAGCGTCAAAGTGGTTATGCCATGATGAAGGTACGTACCGCTTTGGTTCCCGTCGTCAACTTTACCCAGAACACCTGGACGATCGTGCTGCTCATGGGCCTGTTCATGAACATCGCGGGGCTCACGACCCTCGCGCTGGTCTTCTTCTCGTTTAGCGTGCTGTTCCAGCTGGTTACGCTGCCGGTCGAGATCGATGCCAGCCGACGCGCCGTGGCGTATATCGAGCAGTCGGGCATGAGCTCCAAGCAGGTCAACGGTGCCAAGAAGGTCCTGACGGCGGCCGCGCTCACCTACGTGGCGGCGGCGCTCACCTCGATTATTCAGCTGCTCTACCTGATGGCTCGCTACAACAGAAACTCCAACCGATAACAAGTTGGCTTGACAGGCGCCGCGGAGATTCTTGTCCCCGCGGCGCTGTACTATGTGTTGGACTTGAATCTGCGCAGGGTCGAAGCCCTTGTGCTCGATGACGAAAGGGGGCTGCGTGGCAGGCTGGAATCTGACCGGCAATACCGTTTCCGCCGAGTTCGACGGATCGGACGAGCAGGAGCGCAAAGAGCTCAGCGTGAGCCAAGCGGTGGAGATCGCCGCCGGCGCGCTCGATGCCATTCCGCAGTTGAGCGTTTTGGGTGAGGTCACGGGTTTTCGTGGTCCCAATGCCCGAAGCGGCCACTGCTACTTCCAGATTAAGGACGACTCGGCGGCCGTCGACTGCATCATCTGGAAGGGCGCCTACCTTAAGCGCACCTTCGATCTGCGCGACGGCATGCAGGTAAGCTTTAAGGGCAGCTTCAATCTCTACAAGCCTACGGGTCGCATGAGCTTTGTCGCTCGCTCATTCTCGCTGGCGGGGGAGGGCCTGCTGCGTCAACAAGTGGCGCAACTGGCCGAAAAGCTCCGCCGCGAGGGCCTGATGGACGAAGCGCGCAAGCGCCGTATCCCGGTGTTCTGCTCACGCGTGGCGGTCGTCACCTCGCTTTCGGGCGCCGTGATCGACGACGTCAAGCGTACGCTGCGCCGTCGCAACCCGCTCGTCGAGCTTGTCTGCGTGGGCGCAAAGGTCCAGGGCGAGGGCGCGCCGGCAGAGCTTATTGAAGGCTTGCGCCGCGCCGCTGCCATTACGCCGGCGCCCGATTGCATTTTGCTTGTCCGTGGCGGCGGCTCCTTCGAGGACCTCATGACCTTTAACGACGAGGAGCTTGCCCGTGCGGTGGCGGCTTGCCCCGTGCCCGTGGTGACCGGCATTGGCCATGAGCCCGATACCTCGATTTGCGACATGGTGAGCGACCGTCGCGCCTCCACGCCAACGGCAGCGGCAGAATCGGTGGCGCCGGCTATGACGGAGTTGGCCGACGTGCTCGAGACGCGCCATCAACGTCTGGGTGCCGCGATGGCTTCGATGATCGGGTCGGATCAGGTCGATCTGGAAATGCTCGACCAGCGCGGTCGTCGTGCCTGGGACACCTATACGGCTCGTTTGGTTGACGCGCTCGATGCGGCCGCGTGCCGCCCGTGCCTCAACGATCCAACGTTTATGGTCGAGCGTCGCGAGTCCGAGCTTGCGCTGACTGCCGATCGACTGTCGGGCGCCATAACGCGTTCGGTTGGGGCCTTCCGCTCCAACTTCGAGCGTCTGCCCGAGCGCTTGATCGCAAGCACCTCGGGGCTCGATGGCAAACGCCATGCGCTCACGCTTGCGAGTTCCCGTCTGGAGCATCAGGGGCGCACGATGCTCAGCAAACCCGCGTCCGACCTGGGCCGAGCTGCCGCGTCGCTCGATGCCCTGTCGCCGCTCAAGGTGCTTGCCCGTGGTTATTCCATCGCGTACAGCGATGATGGTGTGGCTACGAGCGCCAAGAGCTTTAAGCCCGGCGATGCCATCCGCGTGCGTATGGCAGACGGCAACGTGGCTGCAACGGTCGATACGGTCGAGTAACCCGCGTTTCATAGCGATAAACCTTTAGGAAAGGAAACAGATATGGCAGAGAAGACCCCGGTCGAGCAGCTTACGTACAAGCAGGCCTCGCAGGAGTTGGAGCTCATCATCCGCAGCCTGGAGTCGGGCGATATGGAGCTCGAGGAGTCGCTCGAGAGCTATACCCGCGGCGTCGAGCTCCTCAAGAGCCTGCGCACCCGCCTGTCCGATGCCGAGCAGAAGGTCTCGGTGCTTCTTAAGGACGTCGACGGCAACGACGTGCTCGCCGACGGCGAAGCCGCCAACACCGACGACAACCTCTCGTTCTAACCATCCCGACCAAATATAATTACCTTGGTCTGTGAGAAAGGAACCAACCATGTGTGATTGCATCTTCTGCAAAATCGCCAACCACGAGATCCCCTCGACTGTTGTCTACGAGGACGACCAGGTCATCGCCTTCGACGACCTCAACCCCCAGGCGCCGGTTCACACGCTCGTGATCCCCAAGAAGCACTACAGTGACATCGCCGACAACGTACCTGCCGAGACCATGGGCGCCATGGCTCACGCCATCCAGGAGGTCGCTAAGGCCAAGGGCTTGGAGGACGGTTTCCGCGTCATCTCCAACAAGGGCGTCAACGCCGGCCAGACCGTCTTGCACTTC
>CAJJZO010000101.1 GCA_905197585.1 uncultured Collinsella sp. | reverse complement strand
TGGTGCGGCGTATAGGATTCGAACCTATGACGTTCTGATTCGTAGTCAGACCCTCTATCCAGCTGAGGTAACGCCGCAGCGCAAGACATATAAAACCACTTTAGCTTATTGGAGTCAAGCACAATCTCAAACTTTTTTGTGAAACGCAGTTTTGTCATGCTGCTCCGCATATACCGCCGTTCCCCGTACGATCGATTGGGTTTTCGATCACGTCAAACTTGGCATCAAGTTCCCTCAGGAGCGATCTCACCCGCTGGGCACAATCATAATCGGCAAACGAGATGCTCAGCATGCGCGCGACCTGGTTGGAAGTCCCAACTCCATAGAAGTGCTCCAGCGCCACAAGCCCCACGTGCGTCACAAAGGTCTCGACCACATGCGGCGACTCCTCAAAACACCATTGTGTCAACGGACCCTCACTCGTCTGCCGAAGCACCAGGCCACCCATGCCAGACGGCTCACACGTTACAAGCAGGTACTCCCCGCCCTCGTCGCTCTCAAACAAAACCACCCGATCATCAAACAGCTCCATCGCGTCCCCTTTCTCTCGCTCTTATTTAGCAAAAGCATAGCAGGTAGATGGCTGTATACAGAACAGTTGTTCGTGTGTTTTCTATTGAGCTGTCCGCACGGCATGGTATGGACCTGCGCACGAAATAGGGCGCCCCCGAAGGAGCGCCCTTGCATATCCCCTATGCAGCCAAGTTACGCGACCGGCTCGATCTTCTCGAGACCGCCCATGTAAGGACGCAGAACCTCGGGGATCGTGATGGTGCCGTCGGCGTTCTGGTAGTTCTCCAGAATGGCAGCCATGGTACGACCAGCCGGCAGGCCGGAACCGTTAAGGGTGTGCAGGTAACGCGAGCCCTTGAAGTTCTCGGGGTCGCGGTACTTGATGTTGGCGCGGCGGGCCTGGAAGTCGCCGCAGTTGGAGCAGGAGCTGATCTCCTTGTAGGCGTTGTAGCTCGGCAGCCAGACCTCGACGTCGTAGGTCTGACGGGCAGAGAAGCCCAAGTCGCCGGTGCACAGGCTAATCACGCGATACGGAAGGCCAAGCTGCTGCAGCAGGTACTCGGCCTCGGCGGTCATGCTCTCGAGCTCCTCGTCGGACTCCTCCGGCTTAGCGAACTTGACCATCTCGACCTTGTCGAACTCGTGCTGACGGATGATGCCGCGGGTGTCGCGACCGGCGGAACCGGCCTCCTCGCGGAAGCAGGGGGTGAAGGCGGTGTAGCGGCGCGGCAGGGTGTCGGCGTCGAGGACCTCGCCGGCGTGCAGGTTGGTAAGCACGACCTCGGCGGTGGGGATCAGGAAGTTGTCGCCCGAGACGTGGTAGGCGTCGTCCTCGAACTTTGGCAGCTGACCCGTGCCAAACATGGTCTGACGCTTGACGACGATGGGCGGCCACCACTCCTTAAAACCACGGCTGGTGTGCGTATCGAGGAAGAAGTTGATAAGGGCGCGTTCCAGGCGGGCGCCAGCGCCACCGAGAACGGTAAAACGGCTGCCGGAGAGCTTGTTGCCGCGCTCGAAGTCGAGGATGTCCAGATCGGTGCCCAGATCCCAGTGCGGCTTAAAGTCGAAGTCGAACTCGCGCGGGGTGCCCCAGCGGCGACGCTCGATGTTCTCGTCCTCGTCCTTGCCGTACGGCGTGGCCTCGCAAGGAATGTTGGGCAGGTGAGCCATGAAGTCGTACTGCTCCTGCTCGAGGGCAGTACGACGCTCGGCCAGACCGTCAATCTTCTCGTTGACGGCGCGCACGGCCTCCTTGGCAGCCTCGGCCTCGTCCTTCTTGCCCTCCTTCATCAGGGCGCCGATCTTCTTGGACTCGGCATTACGCGTAGCCTGGAGCTCCTCGACCTCGGTGATGACGGCACGGCGCTCGTCGTCGAGCTCAAAGAACTTCTCGCGATCCCAAGACGTCTGGCGGTTAGCCATGGCGACATCGATGGCATCGGGATTCTCGCGAACAAACTTGATATCAAGCATTAGATCCTCCGGCGATATACATTCCATTTAGGTTGCAACCTTGTACATGTATGGGCAAGTATATACTTATGAGCGTTTACGACCCAACTCAACTACGCAAGAAGGCACCCAATGGACGCAGTTTTTTCCTTTTTGTTTGGCACCCGCACCGGTTTTGCCATCCTTTTCGCCGGCGGCATCCTGTTATTTGCGATTCTTGCCTTTGTAATGGAGAAGCGTACCCATAAGATGTACGTCGACCGCGGACCCAAGTCCGAGGATGAGGAAGACGGCTTCTGGGACTAACCTGCCAAAAAGGGACAGGTTTATTTTGGTCGGTTTTATCTGGGCAAACGCAAGCGCCCCGCAACTGGAATTGAGCCAGTTGCGGGGCGCTTTTTGCTATAGAGATAAAACCGCAGGAAAACCAGCCAAAATAAACCTGTCCCTAAATGGAAGGTTTTACTGAAGGGTGGCGTCGATGGCCTTGACCAGGGCGCTGCGCATGCCGGCATCCTCGAGCGCGATGACGCCCTTGATGGTGGCGCCGCCGGGCGAGCATACGGCATCCTTCATCGCCGCAGGATGCTGGCCAGTTGCAAGCTGCAGCTTTGCCGTACCCAGCACCATCTGGCTCACAATGCGATAGGCATCGGCACGCGGGATACCGTGCTTGACCGCCGCATCGCCCAGGGCCTCGATTGCCATAGCGACAAATGCCGGAGCGCAACCACCCACCGTGCCGCCCACAAACAGCAGGCTCGTATCGAGCTCGACCACCGCACCGAGCTTGCCAAGCAGATCAAGCACCACTGCGCTCTGCTCATCACTAAGCGTGGAAGCCTTCTCGCAAGCGATGACGCCCTCGTCCACCGAAACCGGTGTGTTGGGCACCGTCGAGATATGCGCAACGCCCGGCAGGACCTGCTCCCACTTGGCACTGTCCCAGGTCCAGGCAACCGACAGAACGACCTTTTTGGCAAGAGCATCCTTGAGCGGGGCGAATACCTTCTCGATCATGTACGGTTTGACCGCAGCGACCACGATATCGGATGCGGCGACAACCTCGGCGGCATCGTGGCAGGCGACCATGCCGCGCGCCTCGCAGCGCTCAACCAGTGCGTCGTAGCGACCCGCACAGGCGCACATGTCGCTCGCAGCTACACCGGCAGCGATCCAGCCATCGGCCATAGCGCTCGCCATATTGCCAAAACCGACAAATCCAATCTTCATATCGCATAGTCCTTTCAGACACATTCCTCAAAACGAAAGGTATTGTCCCACGCCATTGTTTCGTATTGCCGACCTATTTGTGATACGGCTCGCCACGGCTGATCTTGCAGGCACGGTAAATCTGCTCTAGCAGCACCACACGCGCCAGGTTATGCGGCAAGGTAATGTGTCCAAAGCTGAGCATCTCGTCGGCGCGGGCGCGCACCTCATCACTCACGCCGTCCGAACCGCCGATTACAAAGGCAATGTCGCTGCTGCCTCGCAGCATAAGATCGTCGAGCCGCGCCGAGAGCTCCTCACTCGAACGCTCCTTGCCCTCGATAGCCAGCAGGATCACATGCGCCCGAGACGGCAATGCAGCAAGAATTGCCGCCCCCTCCTTGTCGCGCGCGGCATCCACGCCGCCCGCCTTAGCCGGGTCGATATCGGCCACCTCGCGGATATCAACCTTGGCATAGGCACCTAGGCGCTTGGTGTACTCAGCGCACGCGTCCTTCCAAAAGCGCTCCTTGAGCTTACCGACGCAAACGACGGTGTATTTCACGCGCGTCTACTCCTTCGAATCGTTTTGAACTTTGCTGGCGGTCAGCATCTGCTCGAACATCGAGGCCGACTGCGAAAAGTCGCTCGGCAGCACGACCGTCGAGGTTTTACCCGTGCGAGCGAACTCCGTCATCATCTCGGACCACTGCGTAAACATGAACAGTTGGTTGGCCTCGTCATTGCCGACACCCGTCTCTTGGATGATCTCGAGCGAATCTTTGATACCCAGCGCGATGGCCTTGCGCTGGTTGGCGATGCCCTCGCCCGCCTTTTCCATAGCCTCAGCCTCGGCGGTCGCCTCGGTGACGCGCTTGATGCGGTCTGCCTCAGCGAGCTCCTGTGCCGCAGCGCGCTTGCGCTGGGCGGCGTTGATGTCGTTCATGGAGTTCTCAACCTCGGTCGGCAGTGCGATTTTGGTGATGAGCGTCGACACGAGGGTGAAGCCGTAGGCGGCCATCTGCTCGGAAACGGTAGCGTTGACATCCTTGGCGATGTCATCCTTCTTGGCAAAGACCTCATCGAGCGTATAGACGGGGATGGAAGAGCGCAGGGCGTCGGTGATGAAATCACGCATCTGGTCGACGGGCTCCTGCAGCATGTAGTAGCTCTTGTAGATGCCCGAATCTGCCGGGCCGGCGCCCATGTCATAGCTCACGTGGTACTGAGCAGAGACCTCAAGGCCGATGGTCACGTTGTCCTGGGTCTTAACGTCGATGCCAAAACCGTTTTTCATGGTGCGCAGACTCACCGTGGCGGCCTTGCGGTCGATCACGGGCACCTTCATGTGGAAGCCCGCGTTGACGATGCGGTTAAACTTGCCCAGACGCTCGATGATCACGGCATGCTGCTGTTCAACGACATAGCAGGCGTTGGGGAGCAGCAGCAACAAAATGATGATGGGAAGTAGAAAGCTCGTAAGGGCAGCGATGATACCGGACAACAGCATGGTCTCTCCTCTGATAGGCATACGTTGGCACTAGGATACCCGCACAAGGAGATCGTACATAACAAAAAAGCTCCCATTGCTGGGAGCTCTTTCATTCAATGGTGCGGGCGAAAGGACGTCCGCGTATCCGCTTCGCGGATCCGCACCGGCTTCGGCCGCCTGCCGGCGTCCTCGCCAGCTCGCTAAAAACGCTCCGCGTTTTCTTTACGCTCGCTCCTTTACAGGTTCAAGTCCCTGTGATGGGCCCATAACAAAAAAGCTCCCATTGCTGGGAGCTCTTTCATTTAATGGTGCGGGCGAAAGGACTTGAACCTTCATGGGGTTGCCCCCATACGGACCTGAACCGTACGCGTCTGCCAATTCCGCCACGCCCGCGTGCAGGAATTAGAATAACGGAGCGCCATCGCGAACGCAAGAACTATTTTTGAAAAAGTTTGCAAGCATTTTCCCAAGCGGCTTGCGCGATTGTTTCGGCGTCCTCACCAGTGCGATCGACACGGTCGTTGACCAGCGTGTTTGCCGTGATTGAAATCATTGCCGGCTCGCACTCAAGACCTCGAATGGGCTCCGGCGCCATATACGGGCAATCCGTCTCGAACAAAATTCGATCGAGTGGGGTTGCCGCAAATGCCTCGCGCACATCGTCGTTGCGCTTAAAGGTGGCCGCACCGCCATAGGCGATATAGCAGCCCAAATCCACAAAGCGCTCCATCGTGGCGCGGTCCTCGCCAAAGCAGTGCAGCACACAACCGGCCTGGGGCACGCCCACCTCACGAAGCACGTTGTAGGCGTCCACGTGCGAGGTACGCTCCTGGTCCGTGTCCTCGTGACGCAGATGCAGCTCCACCGGCACGTTACGGCACACGGCAAGCTCGAGCTGGCGCGCCATGCAGTCAATCTGCACGTTATGGGGCGCCGGCGCGATATCGTCGTCATAGTCCATGTGATAGTCCAGGCCGATTTCGCCAATACCGGCGCATAAGGGGTCATCAAGTGCCGCAACGACCTGTGCATGAACGTCGTCGGTATAGTCCGGCGCGCCATACGGATGCACGCCGGCAAGATATTTAATTTGCGGAATATTCTGCATTGGCAGAATCTCACGCGTTAGCCAGTCGCTATAGTCCGCCACACTGCGCTTATCGGCAATGGGGTCGAAGATCGTCACCAACAGGTCGACGCCCGCGGCTTTAGCGCGCACGAGCGTCTCGGGCACTTCCTTGCCCCAAAACGAAAGCAGGTGCGCATGAGTATCAGCGAGCGGCGCCAAGGGCTCCGGACAGGCGACCGTTTTCTTTTTCTTGGTAAACGTCACACGTTCGGCATTAGGCATCATGGATGAGCTCCTGGGCCAGACGGACAAAGTCGGCAACATCGAGTGTCTCGGCTCGCGTGGTCGGCGCGATACCGCAAACCTCAAAGGCGGCATCGAGCACGTCCTTGGCAAAGCCGTTGGCGCTCATGGAATTGCGGATAGTCTTGCGACGCTGAGCAAATGCGGCGTCGATCACGCGGGCCACAAACTCGCAATCGAGCCCCTCGGGCACCACGCCGTCAACGCGGTCGATGCGCACGACGGCTGAGTCCACATGCGGCGCCGGCATAAAGCAGCGCGGCGGCACCTCAAAGCGACCCGTCACCTGCGTATACAGGCCGAGCTTTGCCGTATAGCCGCCATAGGTCTTATTGCCCGGCGTCGCGGCAATGCGATCGGCAACCTCCTTTTGCACCATGACGACGGCACGCTTGAGCGCCGGCATCGTCTGGAAAAATTGCAAAATGATCGTCGCCGCCACGTTATAGGGCAAGTTCGCGACAAATACCGTGGGCTCGCCGCCAGCAGCCTGCTCAATCTGCTCCGGGCCCACCTTGAGCGCATCGCCCATAATAAAGCGGAAGTTGGCATAGTCGGCAGCATGGGCATCGAGCACCG
>CAJJZO010000100.1 GCA_905197585.1 uncultured Collinsella sp. | reverse complement strand
CACGGGGAACGGGCTCCCGCGCAAAACCCGCTGCAGCCCCCTCGGCCCAACCACGCGCGCAGGCGGGGGTCAGGTTAAGGGCGATCCCGTAGGCGGCCAGGTACTCATCGTGGTGGCTCTTGATCAGACGGGCCACGCCGCCGCCGACGGTTCCAAGACCGATCAGACCGACGTTCACGGTGCGCAGGGGTTCGCTCATAGATAGCTCCTTCGTGCATCTTATGGATGGATTAACCGCTTAAAGGTTGAGTGCATTCTAGCGTGAACCGAGGGCGCGTGCTCGCCAGGCAACAGGAGTCGCACAAAACGGCACCCCCGAAACGCTGCGGAAACATTGGAAACATGCTCGCTACAAACGGAACTCCGTAACAAACTGTCAACGTTTGCACCATAAGGTTTGCCCTGTACCGCAAGACGGCCGCACCGCGGCCAGCGAAAAGGGGGACACCATGTTTAGCATCAACAACGTACTTAACCGCAGGAGTTTCTTGGCTGGCGCCGCGGCGTTCGGTAGCACCGCGGCACTCGCTGGTTGCTCGTCGGGTGGCTCGGACGGCGGCTCCGCCGATGACGGCAAGACCTTCAAGATCGGTGTCATCGGCCCTCTGACCGGCGCCGCGGCAACCTATGGCGTTTCGGCCGAGAAGGGTGCCAAGCTCGCCGCCAAGGATTTTTCGACCAAGGACCTCAAACTCTCGCTTAAGTCTGAGGACGACGTCGCTGACGGCGAGAAGGCCATCAACGCCTTCAATACCTTGTGCGACTGGGGCATGCAGGCGCTCGTCGGCCCCGTCACCACCGGTGCCGCCGTCGCTGTCTCGGGCGAGATCGCCGACGATATGCTCATGGTCACGCCTTCGGCCTCGTCGCTCGACGTTACCAAGGATAAGACCACGGTTTTCCAGGTTTGCTTCACCGATCCCACCATGGGCGCCAGCGCCGCAAAGTTCTTGGCCGAGAAGTACGCGGATGCCAAGATCGCCCTGTTCTACAACTCCGGCGATACGTACAGCTCGGGTGTTGCCGATGCCTTTGCCGAGCAGGCCAAGGAGTCCAAACTTGATATCGTCGATACCGAGACCTTTAAGGACGATTCCTCCACGAGCTTTACCAACCAGCTCACCAAGGCCAAGGAGGCCGGCGCCACGCTCATCTTTGCGCCGATCTACTACACGCCGGCGTCCGTTTTGCTCAAGAACGCCAAGGACATGGGCTACGACATGACGCTCATGGGTACCGACGGCATGGACGGCCTGCTCTCTGTGGAGGGCTTCGATACCTCTCTTGCCGAGGGCGTACTGCTCATGACCCCGTTTTCCGCCGACGATGAGAAGAATGCCGACTTCGTCAAGGCCTATAAGGATGCCTACGACGAGACGCCCAACCAGTTTGCCGCCGACGCTTACGATTGCGTCCACGCCATCGCCGAGGCTATCGATAGGGCGGGGATTGACATTTCGGCCGACGGTGCCGACATTGCCGGCGACCTTGCCAAGGCCATGCGCAAGATCAAGATCGAGGGCCTGACAGGCGAGCTGACGTGGAATGACGAAGGTCAGGTCGAAAAGCCTGCTACGGCCTATGTGATCCAGGACGGCAAGTACATCGCCGCCTAAGTGCGCATAAAGCGCGACCGGTGAGGCCGTTTTATTCAGGGCAGGGACGCCTGTAACAGAACGGAAACATTACTTTCACACAATAAAGTGGCATTACTGCATAAAGTAATAGAAATACGCAGAACTATGGATAAATGAACAAATCCAAAGAAAAGTTGAAATAATCGCCACTTTCCTTAACTAAAGCGTCTAGTATTTTGCGAACGCCGAACACGGCGAAGGATGGCCTGTCGGGTAACCGAAACCCGACGAGATTTGAGAGGAGAGCCGCATGTCGAGCCTCACCGGTAAGTCATTGAACCCTGTTATGAATCGCAGGAGCGTTATCGCGAGCGCAGCAGGTCTGGGGGCGATGTCCATTCTAGCTGGTTGCTCCTCCAACGGCGGCGACAGCGGTTCCGCTTCGAGCGACGCTTCGTTTAAGATCGGTACCATCGGCCCGCTGACCGGCGCCAACGCGTCCTACGGCAAGTCCGTTACCCAGGGTGTCGAGCTTGGCTGCAAGGATTTCTCGACCAAGGAGTTGCCGCTTGCCAGCAAGGCCGAGGATGACCAGGCCGATGGCGAGAAGGCCGTCAACGCCTTCAACAGCCTGCTCGACTGGGGCATGGAGGCCCTCGTCGGTCCGACCACCACGGGTGCGTCGGTTGCCGTTGCCGCCGAGTGCGGTAACGACCCCAAGACGTTCATGATCACCCCGTCCGCGTCCTCCGAGGACGTCACCGACGGCAAGGATTGCGTCTTCCAGGTTTGCTTCACCGACCCCAACCAGGGTGTCAACGCTGCCAAGTTCCTGGCGCAGAAGTATGCGGACGAGAAGTTCGTGCTGTTCTATAACTCCGGCGACGCCTATTCTTCGGGCATCGCAGATTCTTTTAAGGCCCAGGCCGCTGAGTCCAAGCTCGAGATTGTTGACGAGGAGACCTTTAAGGACGACTCCGCTACGAGCTTTACCAACCAGCTGACCAAGGCCAAGCAGGCCGGCGCCACCATGATCTTTGCGCCGATCTACTACACGCCGGCGTCCGTCCTGCTCAAGAACGCCAAGGACATGGGCTACGACGTCAAGATGATGGGCTGCGACGGCATGGACGGCATCCTGGGCGTTGAGGGCTTCGATACCTCTCTTGCCGAGGGCCTGCTGCTCATGACCCCGTTCTCCGCCGACGACGAGAAGAACGCCGACTTCGTTAACGCTTACAAGGATAAGTACGGCGATACCCCCGACCAGTTTGCCGCCGACGCCTACGACGGCGTGCACGCGGTGGCCGAGGCCCTCAAGGAGGCCGGTCTTGGAGCCGACGCCGATCCGACCGAGGCCGCCGAGAAGCTGTCGAAGGCTATGCTCAAGATTACCGTTGACGGTCTGACCGGCAAGCTCACCTGGAACGATAAGGGCCAGGTCCAGAAGGAGCCCACGGCGTACGTCATCACCGACGGCAAGTACGTACAGGCCTAATTGGCCGCCTTACATAGAGCGGTTTTGATCCCAAGCAGGGGAGGTTTTGGCCTTCCCTGCTTGCTTGGTATCTAGGGACAGTGTAACGTCCCTGTTTCATACATCAACTGGAAACCTATTCGAAAGGGGGATGTGGAACATGACGGTCTTTATCCAATACCTGGTCAACGGCCTGTCCATGGGCAGCGTCTACGCCATCATCGCGTTGGGCTACACCATGGTCTACGGTATCGCCAAGATGCTCAACTTCGCTCACGGCGACGTCATCATGGTCGGTGCCTATGTCTCGTTCTGCGCCACGTCGTATCTCGGCCTCCCAGGCTGGGCATCTGTAGTTCTCTCTTGTGTGGTCTGCACGGTTCTCGGTGTTCTCATTGAGGGTTTGGCCTATAAGCCGCTGCGCCAGGCGGGCCCGCTGGCCGTTCTGATCACGGCCATCGGCGTGTCTTACTTCCTGCAGAACGCCGCGCAGCTTCTGTGGGGCGCCACGCCCAAGAATTTCACTTCGCTCGTCACCTTTCCGGTGCCGGAGTTCTTGGCCAAGTTTAACGTAAGCGCCGTCTCGCTCGTCACCATCGTCGCCTGCCTGGTTATCATGGCCGGCCTGATGTTCTTTACAGGTAAGACCAAGATGGGCAAGGCCATGCGCGCCGTGTCCGAGGACAAGGCCGCCGCTCAGCTCATGGGCATCAACGTCAACCGCACCATCTCGATGACGTTCGCTATCGGCTCGGCACTTGCCGCCATCGCCGGCGTGCTCCTGTGCTCCTACTCGCCGGTGCTGCAGCCCACGACGGGCGCCATGCCTGGCATCAAGGCCTTCGACGCTGCCGTTTTCGGCGGCATCGGCTCCATTCCTGGTGCCTTTGTCGGCGGCATTCTCATCGGCATCATCGAGGCGATGGCGCAGGCTTACATTTCCACGAGCCTTGCCAACTCCATCGTCTTTGGTGTTTTGATCATCGTCCTGCTCGTCAAGCCTGCCGGCCTCTTGGGCAAGTACGTCCCCGAGAAGGTGTAGGTGAGCGGTATGAAGTTTCTTAAAGACAAGCAGACGCGTCACGACTTTGTTACGTACGCCATGTGCCTTGTGGCGTTCGCCATCGTGTTCTTTATGCAGTCTAACCACATGATCCCGCGCATGATCGCCGGTCAGCTGGTTCCCATCACGGCCTATATCGTCATGGCCATCTCCCTTAACCTCGTCGTCGGCATCGCGGGCGACTTGTCGCTGGGCCACGCGGGCTTTATGAGCGTCGGTGCCTATACGGGCATCGTCACTGCCGTCGCGCTGGAGAGCACCGTTCCGTCTGATCCGATGCGTCTGATCATCAGCATTGTGGTCGGCGCTATCGCCGCTGCCATCTTGGGCTTCTTGATCGGTATCCCGGTCCTGCGCCTGAGCGGCGACTATCTGGCCATCGTGACCCTGGCTTTTGGCGAGATTATCAAAGAGGTCGTCACCTGCCTCATTGTGGGCGTCGATTCCCGCGGCCTGCATGTGATCTTTAACATCACGGGCAACTCTACGATCGACGACCTGCACCTGCTCGAGGACGGCACCGCCATCATCAAGGGCGCGCAGGGTGCATCGGGCGTGTCGACCTATTCGACCTTCCTTGCCGGCGCAATCCTGGTTATGGTCGCGCTCGTGATTGTGCTCAACCTGGTTCGCAGCCGTACCGGTCGTGCCATTATTGCCGTGCGCGACAACAAGATCGCTGCCGAGTCTGTGGGCATCTCCGTCACCCAGTACCGCATGATCGCCTTCGTGGTTTCCGCTGCCCTCGCCGGTGCTGCCGGAGCTCTGTTCGGCGGTAACTTCTCGCAGCTTTCCGCCACTAAGTTCGACTTCAATACGTCCATTCTCATTCTGGTGTTCGTGGTCCTGGGCGGCCTGGGCAACATGCGCGGCTCCGTTATCGCCGCGGCGCTGCTCACGGTGCTCCCCGAGCTGCTCCGTCAGTTCTCGGACTACCGCATGCTCATCTACGCCATCGTGTTGATTCTGGTCATGGTCTTTACCAACAACCCACAGCTCAAGGCGTTCTTCGCACGCATTAAGGATCGCTTTGCTTCCAAGAAGGAGGTGGCAGCCGATGCCCAGTAAGTTTGAGTTCAACAAGGGCAAGATGGTCCCGTATCCTTCTGGCGCCATCGTTCCCGACCGCGACCTGGGCCAGCGCCCGGCGCTCGAGTGCATCCACCTGGGCATTGAGTTCGGCGGTCTTAAGGCAGTCGACGACTTTAGCCTGACCATCGGCAAGACCGAGATCGCCGGTCTCATCGGCCCCAACGGTGCCGGCAAGACCACGGTCTTCAACCTGCTCACCAAGGTGTACCAGCCTACGCACGGCACCATCCTGCTCGATGGTGAGGACACCTCGGGCAAGTCGGTCTACCAGGTCAACCGCATGGGTATTGCCCGTACGTTCCAGAACATTCGCCTGTTCAACACCATGACGGTGGAGGACAACGTTAAGGTCGGCCTGCACAACCAGGAGCGCTACTCCGGCTTTGAGGGCGTGCTGCGCCTGCCGACGTATTGGAAGCACGAGAAGGCCGCCCACGAGCGCGCCATGGAGCTGCTGTCCATTTTTGACATGGAGCACCTGGCAAATGAACAGGCCGGCTCGCTTCCTTACGGCGCTCAGCGCCGTCTGGAAATCGTCCGCGCGCTTGCCACTAACCCCAAGCTGCTGCTGCTCGACGAGCCTGCCGCCGGCATGAACCCGTCCGAGACCGCAGAGCTCATGGCGAACATCGTCAAGATTCGCGACACCTTCGGCATCGCCATCATGCTTATCGAGCATGATATGTCGCTCGTTATGAACATTTGCGAGGGCATCTGCGTGCTTAACTTTGGCAAGGTTATCGCCAAGGGTACGGCGGAGGAAATCCAGAACAACGACGCCGTTATCGAGGCGTATCTGGGTAAGCAGGATAAGGGGGAGAACTAAATGGCAGAGCCGATGCTTTCCGTCTACAACATCAACGTCTGGTACGGCGCCATCCACGCCATCAAGGACATCTCCTTTAACGTTAACGAGGGCGAGATCGTGGCCTTGATTGGTGCCAACGGTGCCGGCAAGTCCACAACGCTCAAGACCGTCTCGGGCCTGCTGCGCTCCAAGACCGGCTCCATCAAGTTTATGGGCGAGGACATTACCCATACGCCCGCTGATAAGCTGGTTGGTAAGGGCCTGGCTCAGGTTCCCGAGGGTCGTCGCGCCTTTTTGCAGATGACGGTCGAGGAGAACCTGGAGATGGGCGCCTATACACAGCCCAAGTCCACAATTGCTCCGGGCCTGGAGCGCGTCTACGAGCAGTTCCCGCGCCTGAAGGAACGTCGTCGCCAGGTCGCCGGCACCCTTTCAGGTGGCGAGCAGCAGATGCTCGTTATGGGGCGCGCCCTTATGAGTAACCCCAAACTGCTTATGCTCGACGAACCTTCCATGGGTCTGGCACCGATTCTGATCGAACAGATCTTCCAGATTGTCGAGGACCTGCACAAGGCCGGCACCACGGTGCTTCTGGTCGAGCAAAACGCACAGAT